>VYCX01000333.1:6174-14528 GCA_009843725.1 Boseongicola sp. SB0675_bin_26 | reverse complement strand
GGTATGAAGGAAGAACAGAACGGGAATAACCTACCCCATATCAGAAACGCACCCTACATGGCAACCAGGTCGTCCAGCGGGCGGATCAGCCCTTCGTTCAGGAGCGGCACGATGGACGAGTTGGCGACGATCGCCGTCGTGTACTCCGACGGGTTCGCCGTCATGGCCGCGACCTGGATGTCGCGATGCTCCGTCGTATGGTTCTTGGCGAACGTTACCGCGGAACTGGCGCATTCCTCTGCCTTGCTGACGACCGCGTGAAGCGCCGGAAAGTCGTTCGCAAGGACTCTGACGCTGCCGCCGGCGATTCCGCAATCGGCATTGGCAGCAGTCGCGATGCCGATGGTGACGGCTGTTCCAGCCGCAATTGTTTTCATCATGTTCATTGGATGCTTTCCTCCCCAGAAGTATCGCGCGAGTTAAATCACGGTCCGCGGCACTTGACAACGCATTCGTGATCGGCGGAGACGATGGCCACCGGGCCGGAAACCGATCAGGGCGCCGCTGCGCCGCGTCTGCATGGAGCCGTCCTCAATCCGCAAGCAAGCATCCGCAAACCTTGCATGCGCCACGGATTGCGGACCTTGTTCAACATCATTTGGCGGCATGTTCGGGCCAGGATCTGGAACTTTCATTCTGGCAATCGCTTGGGGAAATCGACCGACGGTGCAGCTGCGGAGGCAACGGGCAAAGTGAGAGGGCAGCGGCGCGGAGCGCACGGCATCATGAGCTGCCAAGTTTCATCGATTGGCGGGCAAGACAAGCCGTCGGCCGTCGTTGCCTGAGTGGCCAATCCGGGCTACGCCCGCACCGCGTGCAGCGCTTGACGACGCATTCATGACCCATGCTCGCTCAGGCCTGAATGCGGCGACCCTTGGAAACTGCGCGACAGGACCTTAGTGACGGCGAATTGGCGGCTTTCCCGGACGGTCTGGGCGCTTCGGCTCAGATCATGACTCGCATGAAAGGGATTTCTCCAGCAAAAGGAGTGGCAACATGTCCAGACCAGTGATCATCACCTGCGCGCCGACTGGCGGCATCCATACACCCACCATGTCCGAACACTTGCCGGTGACGCCCGCCGAAATCGCGCGCGCGAGCATCGATGCGGCCGAGGCCGGGGCATCGATCATCCACCTCCATGCGCGGGACCCCGAGACCGGCAAGCCCGACCCGCGTCCGGAGACGTTTCGGCAGTTCCTGCCTGTCATCAAGCAGTCAAGCGAAGCCGTCATCAACATTTCGACCGGCGGCGGGCTTGGAATGACGATGGACGAGCGTCTCGCTGCCGCCAATTCCGCAAGCCCGGAAATGGCCTCGCTCAACATGGGGTCGATGAATTTCGGCATCTTCCCTATGCTGGAGAGGTACAAGGAGTGGAAGTTCGACTGGGAACCGGAATTCCTGTCCATGACCCGGGACTTCATCTTCCCCAACACGTTCGCCACCATCGAGTACGCGCTTAAGGAGCTTGGGGAGAAGCACGGAACGAAGTTCGAGTTCGAGTGCTACGACCTTGGCCATCTCTACAACGTCAAGTGGTTTGTCGACCAGGGAATGATCAAGCCGCCCTTCTTCATCCAGTTCGTGCTCGGAATTCTCGGTGGCGCAGGGGCGGAGCTGGAGAACCTGCAGCACCTGAACCGGATGGCCGACAAGCTTTTCGGGCCGGAGAACTATGAGTGGTCGGTGCTCGGGGCCGGACGGCAGCAGATGAACATGGCCACGCAGGCGGCCCTGCTTGGCGGAAATCTCCGTGTGGGCCTCGAGGACAGCCTCTACATTGGCAAGGGCGAGCTCGCGGTCTCGAACGCCCAGCAGGTCGAGAAGGTCCGCACGATTGTCGAAGCGCTGGGCCTTGACGTCGCGACGCCTGACGAGGCGCGCGAGAGGCTGGGGCTCAAGGGTGGCGACAAGGTCGCGTTCTGAGGCCCGGGTCCCGATCAACCGCAGGCCCCGATTTCCTGCCTTGCGGTCATCAGGCCATACGGCATATCTGTCGTTTGCGACTGGGCGCACATGCGCCAGTTCAACAGGGAGAGAAGCACTATGAACCTCAAGACTATTTTGCGCCGCGCGGCGCTTGGCCTCGTTACGGCCGTATCTGCGACCCTTGCCATGGTGGCCATGGCCGCCAGTCAGGGCATCGACCTGAAAGGCAAGACGGTGGAATGGGTCATCCCGTTCTCGGAAACCGGCGGGTCGGCCAAATGGGCCAACTTCTATGCGCCGCTCTTGAGCGAGGCGCTTCCCGGCAATCCCACGGTGGTGGTCAAGTTCATGCCGGGTGCGGGCTCGACGAAGGGTGCGAACTGGTTCCAGGGACAGTCCTACAAGGACGGCACGCTGATCTTCGGGTCCTCGGGTTCGACGCAGTTCCCTTATCTTCTTGGCGACCCCCGGGTGCGCTACGAGTACAATGACTGGAACGTGGTCCTGGCTTCCGGCACGGGCGGCGTCGCCTACCTGCCGCCGGACCTGGCCGGCATGATGAACGGGCTTGACGCCAGCGGCCTCAAGGGCACCGACTTCATCTACGGCAGCCAGGGTGCGACCCGGCTTGATCTTGTGCCGCTTCTGGCGTGGGAGATGCTCGGCCTCAGCGTGGAGCCCGTGTTCGGCATCAAGGGACGCGGCGACGGCAGGCTCATGTTCGAGCGTGGCGAAGCAAACATCGACTATCAGACCTCGTCGTCCTATCTGAAAGGCGTGACCCCGCTGGTCGAGGCCGGCACGGCCGTTCCGATGATGAGCTGGGGCGCTCTCGACGCAAGCGGCAACATCGTGCGCGATCCCACTTTCCCTGACATGCCGACCTTCAAGGAAGTGTGCGAAGCGACGCCTGGCTGCGAGACCAGCGGCGAAAAGTGGGATGCGTGGAAGGCGTTCTTCGTGGCGGGCTTCCCGGCACAGAAGATGGTTTTCCTGCCGGCAGGGGCGCCCGACGCCGCAATCGCCACCTATGCGGAGGCGTTCGAAGCGGTAAAGGCCCGCTCTGACTTTGCCGAGATCTCGATGGGCCGCCTTGGCGTCTATCCGCAGATGACCGGTGACGAGGCAACCGGCGCGCTTGCGAGCGCGACCCAGGTGCCGGATTCGGCGAAGGAATTTGTCGTGGACTGGCTGCTGGAGCGGTACGGCGTCTCGCTCTAGAGGCTTCGGCCATGCACCTCGGCCGGCACCGCCGGCCGGGGCGAATTCCTGAATTCGTGGAGCAACAGGACCGAAAGTCTGGCACATGGACATTCTGTCAGTCGCGCTTCCTGCCCTGGGCAGTGCCGCCGGGCTGATCCTGCAACCGGTCGTCCTTGGCTACCTCGTGCTCGGCGTCGTGATGGGGCTTTGCGTCGGCGTCTTTCCAGGTCTAGGCGGGATCGCCGGGCTTTCGCTCCTCCTGCCTTTCATGTTCGGAATGGACCCGGTCCTGGGTCTCGCGCTGATGATCGGCATGGTTGCCGTGGTGCCGACGTCCGACACGTTCGCATCCGTCCTGATGGGGATCCCAGGCTCGTCGGCCTCGCAGGCGACCGTCCTTGACGGGTTCCCGATGGCGAAGAGGGGGGAGGCGGCCCGCGCCCTTTCGGCGGCCTTTGCATCATCGCTTTTTGGCGGTCTGGTCGGCGCGGCGTTCCTGACGCTCTTCATCCTTGTCGCGCGGCCGATCGTGCTCGAGTTTCGGACGCCGGAACTCCTGATGATCACGGTCTTCGGCCTTTCCATGGTGGGCATTCTTGCCGGTCGCGTGGCCCTGAAGGGAATCGTGGCCGCCGGCCTCGGCATGATGGTCGGCACGATCGGCGAAGGAGACTCGTCCGGCGAGCTCCGAATGGCCAGCTACGACCTGCCCTACCTGGTCGACGGGCTGAAGCTCGTGATCGTCGGTCTCGGAATCTTCGCAATCCCGGAGATCGTCGCCCTGCTGCGCCAGGACCGGGCCATCTCGGAGCGCTCGGTGCTCGGCGGCGGCTGGATGCGCGGCGTCCGCGACTGGCTCGCAAACGCCTGGCTCAGCGTTCGCTGCTCGATCATCGGCGTCGTCGTGGGAGTCATTCCCGGGCTCGGCGGTTCGGTCGTCGACTGGATCGCCTACGGCCACACCGTCCAGACCACGAAGGACAAGTCAAGGTTCGGGAGCGGCGAGGTGCGCGGCGTAATCGGCCCAGAGAGCTCGAACAACGCGAAGGAAGGCGGTGGACTGGTTCCGACGCTTCTCTTCGGCATTCCGGGTTCCGGTTCGATGGCGATCTTCATCGGCGCGATCGCGCTGCTGGGATCCGGAAACATCGAGGTCGGCCCCTCGATGTTGAAGAACAATCTCGACATCACTTACGCGATCGTCTGGCTTCTGGCGCTGGCCAACGTCGTCGGGACGCTGATCTGCATCGGTGCCTCCGGCGGCATAGCGCGGCTGACGACGATTCCCTTCAGCCTGCTGGCCCCGTTCCTGTTCATGATCATCGCCTTCGCGGCCTTCCAGTCGGGCCAGGACCTCATGGACCTCGTGGCGCTCTTCGTGATCGGGTTCCTGGGCATCATGATGCGCCGCTTTGACTGGTCGCGCCCGGCATTCCTGATCGGGTTCGTCCTGTCCAATCCGGCCGAGACCTATGCCAACCAGGCCGTTCAGATCGCGCAGTCCAGGTTCCGGAAGGGATTCGCCGAGGGCATCGACTACATCTTCTCGCCGATCGTCATCGTGCTCATCATCATCACGCTGATCTCGGTCGTTGTCGGACTGCGGCAGGCAAAGACGATCATGGCCGAGGGGGCCGTCAAGTCCGGGCGCAAGATGGCGCCGATGATCTTCCTGCTGGCGGTGCTGGCATATCTCGTGGTCTCGTTTGTCGATGCTTCGCTGATACCGGACTACGCCGCGGCCGATCGCGTCTTCCCGCGTTTCGTCTCCGGCGTCGCAATCGTGGGCGCCCTGGTCCTGCTTGTTCAAATGATCGTCCGCCCCGAGTCTCATGCATTGTTCGCGGATCGGGATGCAGGCGGAGACCGGGAAGACGTGCATGGCCTCTGGCCAACGCTGGCCTGGTTCGCGGGTCTCCTGATCCTGACCGCGCTCCTGGGTTTCATCGTTGCGCTGGCCCTCTTCCTGTTCGCCTTCATCTACCATCGCGCCGGGCGGCCGGCGGGTTTCGCTGCAGCCTACACGGGCGCGGGGATCGTCTTCATGTGTTTCATGGCGTGGCTGCTGAACCGGGACTTTCCGCCCGGACTGCTTCAATCATTCGCGGACCTGCCCTGGCCCCTTACCTGATGACGTCCGGGTCTCCGGGAGTGGTCAACGATGGTGGCTCTCCTACCAGCTTCCCGCGACTTCCTTTCGTGCGGCGCTCGCGAGAAATGCGGAGCGGTTCATCCCGCGCGCCTTTGCGGCGTCGTCGATGGCCTTCAGCAGTCCTGGTGCGATCGATACATTGACCCGCTTGGGGGAACCCAGATCGAGGATCAGGGGCACAAAGGCCAGCGTTGCGCCTTCCCGCCACTCGGCGAGATCCGGGTCGGACTCGACTTGCTGAACATCGCTTGGTTCGCGAACGGCCTGGCCGTCGGCGAACATGCCCTCGACATGAAACGCGAGAGCCTCGCGCGCCATGCGCAGCGCTTCATCGAGCGAGTCGCCCTGGGTCACGCGGCCGGGAAAGTCTGGGAAGCTCACACCGAAGCCCGGTGCATCATCCGTATGAACAAACGCCACGTAATGCATTTGATGGTCCTTTCGCCTGGTTTGCTTCCTTCTTCCTGACGCAACGTGCCCGAAGACCACCCTGTCTCCATCCCGCCTGTCTGCAGATGGACATGACCGTCCCGGTCTTGATGTCCTTGCTAGGGTGCGGAACAGTCACTCGGCCTGGCATTGCCGGATGCTGGATCTGGACGTGGTCGCCCTTGGCAGCCACTTCCCACGCGCCGTCCTTCTTGAGCATCTTGATGACTTTTCTGCTGCTGCGTTCCAACGCGGACCCAACGTCATCCCTTGTGACAAATTGCACCTGCCGGAGTTCTGCACGAGATTCTTGTGTACCATGATGCACAAAGATGAATCACCTTCTAGCTCCATGCGACATTGCGGATGGCTTGGTGGGGGTCGGCGGATCCCGCGTTTGCAATGCCCAGGCATGCACGCCGAGTGTGCCGCCGCCTGCAAGGGCTCGGCACTCGGAACTGGGCCTTTGACCCAAGGACCGACGCATGGCTCCCTTGGCAAGCGGCTCCACAGCGTGCAAGTTGCGGCGGACAAGGCAGGTGACGGAAAATGGCCCAGACCGGCATTCCTTTCCTGTTCATGCGCGGAGGAACCTCGCGTGGACCCTATCTCAGACGTGATCAGCTGCCCGAGGACATGGATCGGCTTGCGGCTGTGCTGGTTGCGATGGTGGGTTCCGGGCATCCGATCAACATCGACGGGATTGGCGGTGGCACCGCGGTGACGACAAAGGTGGCGATGCTGTCGTCTTCGGAGGACGCGTGGGCGGACGTCGACTACCTTTTCGCGCAAGTTGGCGTCGAGGATCGCCTGGTCGATTTCAAGCCAACTTGCGGCAATATCCTGGTCGGCGTGGGGCCCGCTGCAATCGAGATGGGCCTGATGCCCGCGGCCGGCGACGTTGCAGACGTGAGAATCCGGGCGGTCAACACGGGTGCGCGCGTCCTCGCGAAGGTGCGCATGAAAGGCGGTTCGGTCCTGTATGACGGCGACGCGGCGATTGACGGCGTTCCCGGCACGGCGGCCCCGGTCGAACTGCAGTTCATGGACATGGTCGGCGGTGCCACGGGATCGATGTTTCCGACGCGCGCACGGATCGACCGAATCGATGGCGTCGACGTGACATGCATGGACGTGGCCATGCCCATGGTCATCGCCCGCGCCGAGGCGTTCGGCCTGACGGGTCATGAGAGCGCAGCCGAACTGGACGAGAACCGCGAATTCTTCGAACGCATGGAAGCGATCCGGCTGGCGGCCGCAGGAATGATGGGGATGGGTGACGCCTCGAAGTCCGTCACGCCCAAGTTCGGCCTCCTGGCTGCTGCCGAGGCGGGAGGCTCTGCGGCAACCCGCTACTTCATGCCTTGGACCACTCATCCCAGCCTCGCCGTGACGGGTTCGCAATGCATGGCGGCCTGCCTGCTGTGCCCCGGCACCGTGGGAGAGGGGATCCTCAAGGCATTGCCCGCCGCCCCCGCGCACCTCGCTCTCGAGCACCCCATGGGTCTGCTCAATGTCGTGATTGACTACTCGCGGGATCGCGACCGGTTCGAAGTGAACTGGGCCGGGCTTGTGCGCACGGCGCGCAAACTGGCTGAAGGCCAGGTCTTCGTCCCGCAGCGGGTCTGGCGCGGTCGCACATCGTAGCGCCTTTGCGTTTCCGCGGCGCACCGCTCCCTGTCCAGGATCCGGATTTCCGGCGCAGCAGCTTGCTTGAGACCGATCGTGCCGCCAAAGGCGAACGCTTGTCACGCTGACCGGGATTCAACTGCGGTCTGGCGCATTCATCGAGACCGCAACGAGATGATTGTCCCACCGCATTGCCATGTTCCGCAGCATCTCGTGCCCTGCACCAACCTGCATCGCGATCTCGCCGTGGCCGCTGGTCAGGAAAAAGCCCGCGTCCAATGCTGCCACGCCACAGACATCCTCGATCTCGGATTGGGCCACCATGGCTTGGGTCCGGACATCAAACACCTGCACGACGTTGCCTCGCGGCGAAGTCGCGGCGATGCGGCCCAATGCCTGCGAGACCGCGACGCTGCCCACGTATCCCCTCATTTGCGCCGCCCGTCGTGCCGTCGTTTCAAGCAGCACGGCAGGAGCGCCTGTCCGATGCATCCCGATCAATGGCGGATGTCTGGCCTGATCACCCTGCCATTGCATCGCGAATGCCACCGCGCCGTCGTCGGTCGCCGCAAGGTGGCGGATGGAGTTTCTGCGAAGGGAGCGGTGCAACTCGATCCTCTCCTCAATGCGCCCGTCCAGGTTCAGATAGCTCAGGTTCGGACGCATGGTCGGAAGGTTGAGCTTGATGCGACCGGTATCCGGATGGGTTTCGATGCCGCCATTGGCAACGACAAGTGCATTCCCGTCCGGCATCAGCTTGATGTCATGCGGGCCCGTCCCTCCAGAGCCATGCTCGCCCAGTCGCCTATAGCCGTTCCTGGCGTCCCAGACGCCGATTGCCCCGCGCGCTGCCCCGTAGTCGTTCTCGGTGGTGAACAGGAGATCGCCGTCAGCGGAATACGTGCCGTGGCCGTAGAAGTGGCGGCCGGCTGGAGCGTGCAGCCGGGCCATTTCCTCGCCGGATGCGCAATCAATGACGATGGCGAAGGTTCCCGGTCGCCGGGCAAAG
>VYCX01000333.1:0-6164 GCA_009843725.1 Boseongicola sp. SB0675_bin_26 | reverse complement strand
CGGCTTGGGCGAGCATCGGATGTGCCGCCGCCGCGTGGCCTCGGGCAGGCAGGGGAAGTCCGAACAAGACCTGGCCCTGTGCGGTCAGGCCGCATAGCAGATGAGTGCCGTTTGGCGTCATTCCCGCCGACAGGAATGCCGGGCTCCCGACCTCCGCCCATGTCGGCTTGGGGCAGAGACCGACGGCAAGCATGCCGGCAATGAACGAACGCCGGTCGGTCATCAGTCGCCATCCAATGCGTTGAAGCCTGCCGCGATGCCAAGGCTGGGACCGAGACCTTCCGCAAGAAGCCGACGGATGTCATCGATGTCCTGCTTGAGGACTTCGAAACGAAGGCGGCCCTGAGGATCGGCAACCCCGGCGAAGACCGGATCGTCCAGTTCCGTCGCCCGACCGATTGCCGTCTCGAAGGCTCTCTCGAGACCTTCGTCTCCTCCTGCGAGGAGCGTCGCGAGACCCTGCGTGGATTCCAGCGACAACATGACGTGCCGCAACGAACGGCCGGACCGCCGGGCCTCGGCGCGCTTGGGGCGTGGCCTGTCAAACGTGCCCATGGGCCTGCCGAGACGAATGCCCGAAGTGAACTCGAGGCCCGTGGAAAGCGCCGTGAAGAACTGGCGTGCAGCTTCTCCCGGAGATCGGTACGAGTCGTTGCCCGGATTTCCGATCAGGTCGGCGTATCCGTTCTGCCAGTCGCCCAGGATCGCTGCGGCATTGATGGAGATGTCCTGGCACACGGCCTGGATCAATGCGCAACGGTAGTCGGCGGCAGCGCCTTCGATCCGGATGTAGTGCGCGTCGAAGAGAAGAAACTCCAAGGCGTGGAATCCGCGCGCCGCAACCGAGACGGTCGCGAAACTCTCTCGAGAGTCTATGATCGGGTCTTCATCACGAAGCAGCGCGGCTAGGGACTTCGGCGTCGACCCGCGCGGGTCAGGCCAGAAGGCCAGTGCGAACGCCCTGTCCTCGTGCTCGGACGGACCGAAGCGAAGGTGGCTGACCGCGATCCACGCATCGAAGGCGTCGTGATATGCGGCCCGAAGAGCGGGGCTTTCGGGCCGGCAATCGGAAGAGGCCGCAGATGCAAGGGCGTCCGCCTCATCGGCAAGCGTCCGGTATCCCGGCAGCACATGCGTCTCGACGATCGCCTGCAGGTCCGGGCCGGCCGCGAGCGCAGGGGCGGATGCATGAATCACGATTGCGGAAATCCAGATGCGCATGTCAGAGACTCTCCAGGAACTTGATGAGCGCTTCGCGGTCTTCCGGGGTCATGCCCGTCACGGCATCGCGATGTGGCTGCGCCTCGCCGCCGTGCCACAGAATGGCTTCCAGCAGAGAGCGGGCCCGCCCGTCATGAAGGAAATACGTGTGGCCGGAGACCTGTTCGGTCAGGCCGATGCCCCAGAGCGGGGCGGTGCGCCATTCCGTGCCGGTTGCGCGAGCTTCGGGGCGATTGTCCGCAAGATCAGGCCCCATGTCGTGGAGGAGCATGTCCGTGTAGGGCCAGATCAGCTGGAAGCTCTGCTCGGGCTGATCGGCCAGCCGGTGTGTCACGAAGGCGGGGCGGTGACAGGACGTGCATCCGGTGGCATGGAATATCCCCTTGCCACGCAGCACGGTCGGGTCGTCTGCGTCGCGTCGCGCCGGAACGCCCAGGTTGCGGCTGTAGAAGGTCACCAGGTCCAGCCCTTCGGCATCTATCTCGAATCCGCGGTCGTCCGCGTCGCCATGCGGCGCAGCCCGGCAATCCGCCTGGAATTCAGTGCACTCGCCCCAAGGTGCAGGAAACAGCGGGCTGGAGATTCCGATGTCCCCGGAAAAGGCTGCGGCGGCCTGCTGGCGCACGGTCGGCGTTCCGGCCTTGTGGCCAAACCGGCCCAGCATGGGTTGATCGAACTCCACCGACCAGACGACGTTGGCGCGGCCGGAAACGCCATCGCCATCTTCATCGTCCGGATCTGCCAAGGCCAGGATGTCGGCTGCAGGGATTGCTTCGAGAAGGCCAAGGCCGATCATCTGCGGTGCAACCCGGGGACTCAGCATTGCCTCGGGATGCAGCGGACCATAGCCCAGATTGGCGGCCGCGTAGGTTGGTTTCCTCAGGTGCGCAATTTCGCCGCCTGCAAGCGGAACCTCGATCTCCTCGTACTCGACCCGCAGGCTGTACTCGGCAGGATGCCCCGCGACGCTGAAGTCCTGCAGCTGCGTACCGTAGGAAGGTTCGGGCAAGGTTGCCAGATAGTCTTCGATCTCGTCGATGCCGTCGTCCCGCGTTCCGGGGATCGAGACTCGCAGGAACATGGAGATCGCCTTGTCGTCCGGACCGTTTGGTGGATGCCCGCGTCCGTCCTTGACATGGCACCGTTGACAGGATCGAGCGTTGAAGAGCGGTCCGAGGCCGTCGGAAGCCCGCGTAGATGACGGCGAAGACACCCATAGCTTGCGAAACAGCCCGTCACCGACCCTGAAGTTCAGTTCGTCCTCGAAGGTGATGTTTCCGGAAGGCTGCGAAAACGCGTTCGCGTCCGGGATCACGCGCACCGTGGCGGCTCCGGCGGGCTTCCTCTCGAATTGCTGCGGACCGTCAAATGACTCGGCCAGGGCCGTGGCCGCCGAAATGCGGGACGCCTCGTCCACGGTTCTGGGAACGACGTTCAGGTGCGGTTCGTCGAGCGGGCCTGCCAGCGCGGCAGGTCCTGCCAGAACAGCGCAGAGACAGAGCTTACTCGGCTTCGTCCATCTTCGAGGCATTAAGCTTGGCATAGTTCTCCGCACCGACGCGATCATGCAGTTCGAGCTGCGTCTCCAGGAAATCGATGTGGCCTTCCTCGTCGGAGAGAAGCTCCTCGAAGATCGCCATCGACACGTAGTCCCCGACCTCGCGGCAATGTCCGCGCGCCTGCTTGTACAAGGCTTGTGCCTCCACTTCTGCGGCGAGGTCGCATTCCAGCGTTTCCCGGGGATTCTGGCCGATCCGAAGGGGATCAAGCTTCTGCAGGTTTGGATGGCCGCTGAGCGTGATGATCCGACCCATGATCTTGTCCGCGTGGTTCATCTCATCGATGCTCTCCTGACGGCTCTTCCTGGCCATGTGGCCCAGGCCCCAGTCTTCTTGCAGCTTATGGTGCAGCCAGTACTGGCTGATCGCTGTCAGCTCGCTGCGGAGCGCACGGTTGAGGTATTCGATGACTTTGCTATCGCCTTGCATGTTCGGGTTTCCTGTGTGGCTCCGCGAAGATTGCGGAGGTGCATCGGTATTTCCAGGTTGGGGCTGTTGCGCATGGTTCCGAGAAACAAGGTCGTGCAACCGCCGCAGTCAGCGGGTTTGCCCAAGGCGCGACGCACCTTTCCCGGGGTAATCAGGGTTTCAGGGTCCGCCGCCAGCATCCAGTCGATGGCGGCATGGATGTCGTGATCGGTGATGCTCCGGCAATGGCAGACAATCACTGCAGCGGACCCTGGTTGCTCACTGGAAGACGGCGTCGGGGTTGTCGAGGCTGTCGGAGCCCTCGAACTCAATGGTTTCGACGCCGAGGGCCGCAACGACGCGTTCGATGCTGCGGGTCTGGTCGATCAGGCCGTTCACGCCGCCCATCACGAGCGCCTCGCCCGCCTCGTTCCCGCGTTCGAGCATCATGTCATAACTGAAGCCCGCCTCGGCTGCGGTCTTGATTCGCCCCAGGGCCATCATCGTTGACGCGAGCTTGCCTGCCATTTCGGCATTGAGGCTGGCGTCGGCTTCGGCAACCAGGTCGGCAAGCGACGGGCCTGAGACCACGGTGCCGTCGATACGCACGTACTCGCCGTGGTACACGTTCTGGATGCCCAGGCCGTCATAGTAGTGGCTGTTGTGCGTATTGTCCGAGAAGCAGTCGTGCTCCTCTTCCGGATCGTTCAGCAGGAGGCCAAGCCGCATTCGCTCACCGGCCTGTTCGCCGTAGGAGAGCGATCCCATGCCGGTCAGGATGGCGGCGATGCCTGCATCCTCGTTGGCGAGCAGCGTGCTTCTCGCATCGCCGCCGTCGGACCATTGCGCGACCATCCATTCAAGATCGGAGACCAGCAGATCGGTCGCCGCGTTGAGGTACTCGCCGCGCCGGTCGCAGTTCCCGCCGGTGCAGGCGCTTCCCATGGCGTAGTCGGTCCAAGGACGGTTGCCCGCTCCGAAACCGTGCCCGTTGAGATCCTGGCCCCAGAGCAGGAACTCGATCGCATGATATCCGGTTGCGACATTGGCCTCGACGCCATCGGCCTCTTGCAGCGTCTCTTCCAGCAGCGCAGGCGTGATCGCCGCGGCGTCGACGGTCTTGCCGGAAAGCATGAAGCTGGTGTTGGCGATGACGTTCAGGGCCGCCGCCTCGTTTTCGTCCGTCGGCCCGCCGTAGGAGGCATCCACATAGTCGATCAGCCCTTCGTCAAGCGGCCAGGCATTCACCTTGCCTTCCCAGTCATCGACGATTGCATTGCCGAAGCGATAGACTTCGGTTTGCTGGTAGGGCACCCGGGCCGCAAGCCATGCGGCCTTTGCTTCCTCCAAGGCTTCAGCGGACGGGCTTGCCAGCAGCGCGTCCACCATGGCCTGCAGCCGCCGGGCCGCGATCAGGCTGTCAGCGTATTTGGCTTCGGCAATGTCGGCATAGGTGCCGAGCACCGCCGCCTTGCTTGCACTTCCGCCAGCCAGGGCTGCGGAACCCGGACCGAGGGCCAGGGCGCTCGCGGCAAGGGTCAGGATCTTTAGGGCTTTCATTGGTCAGGGTCCTCTCTCAGTGAAGTTTCCTTGGAATTTCCGGTTGCTGATCGGTCCTGACGGCCATGCGTCGGAGAGCGAGGCCGAACTCCTGGGCCAGCCCAGCCAGGGCGGGAGCCATGCCGGGATTCACGATCGTGGTGGCGATCATCAGGGCGTCTTCCTGTTCGCCCTCGCTGGCGTAGCCGATGAGGTTTGCAAAGCAGGACTCGTCGGCCCCGAGGCACCTGCACGCCACGTGATGCCGCATGAGGGGGCGACGGCCGTGCCGAACGCACAGATCGCAGAGCGTCTCGAAGGAGTTCAGGGCCTTGCGTCCGCATTGGGCGCCAAGGGCCAGTGCAAAGTCCTTCCGCACCTGGGTCTGCGAGTCGGGCCCGTCACACCAAAGCCGCAGGTAGATCACCGCGCCAGCCTCGATCGGTCCGAGCTCGGCCACGTATCCGACCGGCGCGCCGCCGCGATGCGGGACGGCCTTGGTCATTTCGTCAGTATCAGCTTCCCTGCGCGGGTGATCCGCAGGAAATAGAGCTGATCCTCAAGCTTTATGCGGGCGAGAACGCCGCCATTCGTGAGATCCGTCGCCTCATGCAGCGGCAGCTTGTCCTCCGGGGCGACGACGGCCACTTGGGCCATCTGGGCAGCGCTCACCACCATAGCCCGCCCCACGCGCCTCTTTCAGCCTTGTCGATCAGGCATTCGAGGTTGAAGAGGCTTGGCAGCCCCATTTCGAACGCGACCAGCAGAACTTCGCGCCAGTCATTGGTGACGATTTCAGCCCGTTCGCAGGTGAACTCCATCAGCCCGCTCCTTCGAGGTTCTGAGTGCTCGGCTCGCCCCTGATTCGGTGGCTGGCTTGGTCCTCACAAAAACTAAGTAATTTACTCAGGTTTGTCAATCCGACAAACTCAGTCGGGAATTTTCCGATGCGGTTGTCCTGACCGTGGGCAAACGTGTGCCCGAAGTTCGCTGTTTCGCAGGTCCGGCTCTCGTTTTCCGGAGTCGCTCAAGCGTCGGACTTGCCTCGACCGGTGTGGGCCGCTCCACATCACCGGAATTTCGTCAGGCCGGGTCAGGAAAGTGCTGGATTCCGATCGGAATCCGGTCCGATCGTTCAAGAACGTGTTGGACTTGGGTCAGCACGCGTTGATACATGCGGCCGGGAAGATGCCGGAAGGATGACGGGCCATGACCTATCAGGACTGCGTGGTCGCCGCGACCGTGAAGCTTGAGACCGCACGGCAGCTGCTCGAGACCGAAATCCGCAGCTACCCGGCGCCGGTGGCTGGATGCGACGTGCAATTCAACCACCTGGTGGGCATGCGAGGTTCCGTTTCCGAAGCCTTGGCCGCGCTTGAAAGGCCCCGGTTCGTGCCGACGCCGCGAACCTTGGAACCGCCGGATGACGCCTCTTGA
>VYCX01000161.1 GCA_009843725.1 Boseongicola sp. SB0675_bin_26 | reverse complement strand
CCTGTGCATCGGCTCGCTGGCACGATGTGGACAAGTCCGACCGTCGACACATCGGAAAGGTTGCACTGCTTGGTTCAACCGGGACGCGGCTTGCCGTGTGCGTCATGGCTGTCGCCACCTTGCAGCGGAATAAGGAAGCGAACGGACATGCAAGCCGCGGTTCGGATGCTTCGTGCGGGTCCTCTCGATGTCCCACGTCGCGACGGGGACTGGCCGGAAGTTGCCCCTTTGAGGCGTCGCCGCCTATCTCAGTGCCTTGAGGACGGAATCGAAGCCCTGAGCCATGTGTTCGTCGATGTGGGAAAGCATGGCGTCCAGGCTGTCGCCATTCGCAAGTTCGCGGTAGCGAGTCGTCATTTTGCCGAAAACCCCGTGTGAACCGTGCAAGTTGTGGTGCAGCGACATGTAAATGCGCACGAGTTGCGACAGACGGGACCAATGGGCCATGAGAAGGCGATGGTCTGTCGTCTCGTAGACCCAGCTGTGGAACGCGATTTCATGTTCGATCGCACGGGCCTGGTCTCGGGTGCGGTGGATGGCCATCAATTCGGCGTATCTCCTGCCGAGCAGTTCAAGGCTGTCAGGCGTACGTAGCGGCCAGGCCAGGGTGAAGGCGAATTTCTCAAGCGCGGTCCGCATAGAATAAAGCTCCGTCAGGTCGCGTTCGGATACAGGGCGGACGCGGAATCCCTTGTAAGGTTCGCTGACGAGTATGCCTTGGTCGACGAGCTCCCGAAGCGCTTCGCGCAGGGGCGCGCGACTGACCCTAAGCTGCGACGACAGAGCGGTTTCCACCAGTTTCTGTCCCGGCTTGAAATGGCCGTCCAGAACCCTGTCAAGAACCTGGCGCCGCACCTGCTCGCGCAGGGTCCGGTCTTCGACCGGACTGAGCGCGGCCGCAGACTTGTTCATCCGGACACCCCGGCATCGTCCTGCTGGAGGATGTCGCCAGTGACGGAGGTCGGGATCAGGCCGTTGTGGTCGTCGTCCGCCGCATCGCTGGACGGGACTTCAGCGGGACTTTTCATTCAGGCACCATGGTTTGCGGCGGCGGCGGCGCCGCCGCCGCATGTGGTCTCAGTTGTTGAACAGGAGTTCGCGCTGGATGACCGGCGAGGCCTTCGGGTCAAGGCCGAATTCGCTCAGGAACTCTTCGTACCAGCGCTGCGTACGGCCGGTCTCGTAGTAGTAGAAGATCGTGTGATCGACCCAGTCGCGGAAGGTCTTGTCGTCCTCGCGGCGCACGGCGATGGAGGACGGCGACGAAAAGGCCGGCGTTGGAATGACCAGTTGCCCTCGGCCCAGTTTCTGGCGCGCGGCCAGAAGCGGCGGGTGGAAGAGCGACACTGCGTCGACGCGGCCCGACTGGAACGCGGCGATTGCGGCGCCGTTGTCCGGGAAGCGCTGGATGTCGGCGTTCGGGATGGTACGCGTCAGGAAGGCATCCATCGAGGTCGCCTGCGGCACGCCCACCGTCACTTCGGGCTTGTTCAGGTCTTCCCATGTCGAAACCGGAAGCTCGTCGTCGGCCAGCACCGCCAGCGAGATGTAGAGCAGCGGCTGTTTCGGATAGTCCACCACCATCGCTCGCTTGGGCGTGGCATCCAGGAACATCATGTCGATCTTGTCGGCCTGAAGCGCCGCGATGGCGGTGGCCCAGGTGACCTCGAACATTTCAAGCTCGACCCCCAGTTCCTCGGCCATGGACTTGCCGATGGAGACGATCAGCCCGCTTTCCCATTCGCCCGTGGCCGGGTTCTTCGAATACCACGGGGGAGCTTGCGTGACCCCCATGCGCAGCTTGCCGGTTTCCTGGATTCTGTCCCAGGTCGATTGCGCCTGCGCCACGCCGACTGTCAGCGAAAGCGCGGCAAGGACGGCGAGAAGAGCGGCCCCCGTTCGTTTCAGCATTTTCATTGTTCGATCCTTTCCGTGTTCGGGTTGGTCTGCCGTCAATCCGGCAGCTTGAAAAGCGAATGCCCTTCCAGGAATTCGCTCATTCGGTCGGTTGCAGGAGCTTTCAGAATGCTCTGAGGTTCGCCCTGCTCCAGAATCGTGCCCTCGTGCAGGAACAGCACGCGGTTGGCGACGTGATAGGCAAAGCCGAGCTCGTGCGTGACGCAGAGCATGGTCATGCCATCTTCGGCGAGTTGCCGGATGGTCTTGAGCACCTCGCCCACCAGCTCGGGATCGAGCGCCGAGGTCACTTCGTCAAAGAGCATCACCTCCGGGTCCATTGCCAGCGCTCGCGCGATGGCCACGCGCTGCTTCTGCCCGCCGGAGAGGCGCGCGGGATACTCGGTGGCCTTCTCGGCGAGACCGACGCGGTCGAGCTGCGCCATGGCCTTGTCCTGCGCTTCGGGCTTTGCGCGACCCAGGACGATGACCTGGCCCTCCATGACGTTTTCAAGAACCGTCATGTGCGGGAACAGGTTGAAGTGCTGGAAGACCATGCCGATCCGCGCGCGCAGCGCGCAAAGCTCGGCTTCGCGGTAGCGCATCCGGCCGCCACGCTCCGTCCCGATCAGCTCGCCGTTCAAGTGGATCTTTCCCTCGGTCGGCGTCTCCATGAAGTTCAGGCAGCGCAGCATGGTGGACTTGCCCGAACCCGAAGATCCGAGAAGAACCACGGTTTCCCCGGACTGCACGGTCAGGTCGATGCCCTTCAGAACTTCCAGGTCGCCGAAGCTCTTGTGCAGGTTCTCGATGCGGAGAATCTCGGACATCAGTCGCCCTTTCGCAACATGCGCTCAAGCACGTAGGTTCCCTGGACCACGGGATAGAGCACGACAAAGAAGATGACGGCCACGGCCGTATAGCTTTCGATCGGGTTGAAATTCAGGTCCGAGATCAGCTTGGCCTGGTTGAGCGTTTCGACATAGCCGACCACGGACGCCAGCGTGGACATCTTGAAGACCTCGATTCCCCGGTTGGTCAGGGCGGGCAGGACGCGCTTGACCGCGACGGGCAGGATGATGCGGCGCAGTGTCTGGTTGTAGCTCATGCCGATGGCCTTGCCGGCCTCCCACTGGGCCCGGCTTATGGACTGGATGCCCGCGCGGTAGATCTCGGCGGAAAACGCCATGGTGTTGAGGGAAATGCCCAGGACGGCGGCAAGAAACGGATCGGTCTCGATCCCGGTCAGGATCGGGAAAGCGTAGTAGAACCAGATGATCTGGACGAGCACCGGCGTGTTGCGGAAGACCTCGACAAAGGCGCGGGCGGGCCAGCTGACGAAAGGCGACTTCGAGTAACGCGCCACGCCGACGATAAGCCCGCCGCCGAGACCGAGAACGACGGTGATGACAAAGATGAACACCGTTCCCTTGATGCCGACCCAGAGAACGGGCCAGTTCTGCAGGATCGTGGCAAAGTCCCAGTTATGTGCCATCAGCGCACCGTCCCCTCGCCCGACTTGGCAAGGCGGTGCTCGACCGCAATGGAGAATTGGCTGAAGAGAAAGATCAGGACGAAGTAGATCGCCGCCACGATGGTGTAGACCTCAAGCGGGCGAAAGGTCTTCTGTGCCAGCTCGTTGGCTTGAAACATCAGATCCGTGTAGGCCACGGTCGAGACCAGTGTCGTTGTCTTCAACAGCTCGATCGAGCGCTCCATGAATGCCGGGATCATCCGCTTGATCGCTTGTGGCAGGATGATCCGGCGCTGGCATTGGCCATAGGTCATGCCGATGGCCTTGGCACCTTCCCACTGTCCCTTGTCGATCGACAGGATGCCGCCCCGGAAAATCTCGGCAAAGAAAGCCGAAGACTGGATTGAGAAGGTGACGACTGCAGCGATCAGCGGAGTCATGCGCACGTCAATCAGGATCGGCAACGCGAAGAAGAACCAGAACAGCTGCACCAGCGGCGGAGTCGTGCGGAAGAACTCGACGATGAACCCGGCGATGCCTGAGAGGATTCGGAAGGTCGAAAGGCGCGAGAGGGCGAGAGCCAGCCCGAGGGGGACGCCGAACAGAAGCGCCAGGCCAGTGACTTTCAGCGTGTTCAGGAGGCCCAGCATCAAGAGATCGAAGTCCCTCAGAACCGCCAGGAAGTTCCATTCCATTCGCGCATGCCCCCGAACGCTGCCGAATCCACACTTGCCGGATAGTAGAACTTGGATAGTATGATTGTCGACAATTTTCGGACAGCGGTTCCCATGAGACCAAACATCCTGTTCATCCAGGTCGACCAGTTGGCCGCCCAATTCCTGCGCTGCTACGGCGACCCGATCTGCCAAGCGCCAAACCTTGACCGGTTGGCCATGGAAGGCACGGTGTTCCAGACCGCTTACTGCAATTCCCCGCTCTGTTCGCCGTCACGCGCGTCAATGGCGACGGGAAGGCTCTGCTCGGAAATTGGAGCCTACGACAACGCCGCCGAACTGCCCGCCACCATTCCGACCTACGCGCACTACCTGCGCGCCGCCGGCTATCAGACCGCGCTGTCGGGCAAGATGCACTTCATCGGCCCCGACCAGCACCACGGCTTCGAACGCCGCCTGACCCCCGATCTCTACCCCGCCGACTTTTCCTGGGTGCCGAACTGGGGTGACGAGGGGGAGCGAGACACGAACGATGCCCGTTCGGTGACGATTGCCGGGGTGTGCGAACGTTCAATGCAGATCGACTTTGACGATCTGGTGACGTTTCAGGCGGTGCAGCATCTCTACAATGTCGTGCGGTCAGAGGACGACCGCCCGTTCTTCCTCCAGGTCTCCTACACTCATCCGCACGAACCCTATCTTTGCCAGAAAGAGTTTTGGGATCTGTACGAGGACGCCAACATCCCGTTGCCCGCGGTGCCCACGCTGCCGGAAGACCAACATGATGCGCACTCGGTCCGACTCCTGTCGGACTTCGGGATGCTGAATGTCCGATTCTCGGACGAGGATGTCCTGACGGCGCGACGCGCGTATTACGGCTCGATCAGCTATCTTGACAAGATGATCGGACAATTGATCGAAACGCTGGACCGAACGGGGCTGCGCAGCAACACGGTCATCGTCTTCACGTCTGATCACGGCGAAATGTTGGGTGAGCGCGGCATGTGGTTCAAGAAGCACTTCTTCGAACCATCCGTAAAGGTGCCCCTGATCATCGCCGGCGAGGCCTTCTCTGCAGGTCGCGCGACAACACCAGTGTCGCTTGTGGACTTGTTGCCGACTTTCATGGGACTTGCCGAAGGCAGCGGATGGACCTCCCCGGTCGAGCCGCTGGACGGCGAAGACCTCTCGACCAGGCTGGCGGACCCGGAACCTGACCGGCCCATATATTCCGAATACTTGGCCGAGGCCGCAACCGCACCGATCTTCATGGTCCGGCACGGGCGCTTCAAGTACATCCACTCGGTTGACGACCCCCCGCTTCTCTTCGACGTGGAGAGCGACCCGGACGAGCGACGGAATCTCTCGGGAATCTCCGGGCATGCGGACACCGAAGATAGACTTCGGGCAATGGTCATGCAGCGCTGGGACAGCGCTGCATTGGCCGATCGCATTCGACTCAGCCAGAGGCGGCGACGCTTGGTGCTGGAGAGCGGCCTGAACGGTCTCCGACCTCGCTGGAACCACGACGAGGAACCGGGGTCTGAAGTTGTTTGGTACCGGGGTGAGACCGGCTACAACGACTGGGCGTTCCGCTATCTTCCGTCCGCCGAAAACGGATGACAGCATGGGAGCCGACCGTACTTCTCTGATCGTTCCCGCCGATGTCGATGCAGGGGCAGCTGTCTCCCGGGACGGCGTGCGTGTCCGAGGCGACGCAGCTGCAGCGTCAACGCCTGTGCTGCTGCCTGAGTTTCCTTCCGTCGATGCGGATCGAGGTCTCTTCGGCGTGAAGGGGTGACGCGGCGGGCAGCCGCCCGTTCGTCTGTTCCTGCCGTTCGACCGGCGGTTCGCGGGCGCCGCATCCAGGCCGGCAGCGTCGCCTCGGCGATTGCGATCCCGACGAGCGCCTTCATGGTCTGCCCGACGTGCCTGAGCGGGACCATCTTTGCGGCCAGCATGCGCGTCGCGAAATCGACGGTGCCCACCACAGAATCCCGGCCGAATATGCCGCGGCGGCCATGAAGGACGTATCGTCGGAATTGCAGGTCAATCCCGATCGGGACTCGCGTTGCATCACGTCTGCCGAGCGTCACTGGAGCCTTGTTCCATTTGCGCAAGAAGCGAGGAAGCCCAGGTTTCAGGTGGCGCCTGCAGATGACGCGACCGGCGGACACGCATCCACCGTCCGGATTGCCTGATCGGATTTCACGGCTCTTGCCGGGAAGATCCCGAAGAGGGCCGGCGTTTGGCGATCCAAGCCGGTTGCGGCAGTCGTGACAAAGATTCTATTGAGATGCCCAGTGGCTGGCGTCACTGCAGTTTCATGTGGTAGCGCAAGGCAACGCAAGGTCTGACAAGGGAGGTGATTGGTGTCTGAGAATCATGGAAAGGTTTGGTGGAACGAGCTGATGACCCGCGACGTGGAAGGTGCCAAGGCGTATTACGGCGCAACCTGCGGCTGGACATTCGAGACGATGCCCGTTCCTGGCGGAGAGGGAGACTATACGGTCGCCAAGCTTGGCGACGAGATGGTTGCCGGCATGATGGACATGAGCGGCATGGAACTCGAAGGTGTCCCGGCGCACTGGTTCACGTATTTCGCGGTGGATGACGTCGATGCCGCTGCCGGGGCCGCGGAAGCCGCCGGCGCCAAGGTTCATCGCCAGCCCTTCGATGTCGGGACCGTGGGCCGCATCGCCATCGTCGAGGATCCGACCGGTGCCATGATGGGTCTCATGACGCCGTCCCAGGATTGAGCTGAAACGCGCCAGGGCCTCCAGTTCCGGACATGCACGGCGACGGGATCGCCGCCTTCGAGGCGGCGGCGGCGTCCAAGCGGGACGGCGTCCGTGGCACCGCAGGTTCCGGCTACAGCAGGACTTGATGTTCGGCTTGGCCGATGCCTGCATCAGCCTCGGCAAAGGTCATGCCGTGCCTGTCGGAGCGTGTTCTGGACGCCTCGCTCAGGTCTTCCCGTGCCGTCGTGCAGTACAGCGTCGATAGCCCGGGTCCGCCGAAGGCCGGACAGGACGTGTGTGCCGCGTCGAATTCCACTGCCTTCAGGAAGTTCCCGTCGCGGCCGTAACATGCGACCCGCCATGCACCCCACTGCGCGTTCCAGAGATTGCCTGCGGCATCAACGACCGACCCGTCCGGGTGCAGCCCGTCGGCGGCCAGGTCCAGAAACACTGCCGGGTCACCCTCCGGCCAGCCGTGATCGGCGTCGAGATCCTGCCGCATGATCCTGCCTGTTGGCGTATCGGCGAAGAACGCGCCTTCGAGGCTTGGCCGAAAGCAGATGGAGTTCGGAATCGTGATGCCGGGATAGAGCTGGCGCAATTCGCCGCGATAGTAGCGGTAGATCGCTCCCGCACCGCGGCCTTTGCGTTTCCCCATCGTTCCGATCCAGAACCCTCCCCAAGGGTCGGCGCGTCCGTCGTTCGACCGCGTTTCCGGATCACCGGCCTCCAGTCCCTCGACATCTTCGCAGCGTTCGCGTTCGACATCGAACAGGAACAGCCGCGTCTCCGAGGCGATCAGCAGCTCGGTGTTGCTCACCCATCCGGCGGCAGACACAAGCTCGTCGAACTGCACGCTGCGGGCGCGCCCGTCCTCCCGCGTATGGAGACGTGCCCCGAGGATATCGAACCAGTAGAGTTGCTGGCGTCCGGGATGCCAGAGCGGGCCTTCGCCCAGTGCGCAAGCCGTTTCGTCGTACACTTCGCTCATTGGCTGCACGCCTCCCAGGCAGCTACCGCCGCCCTTGCCCTGGCCGCAATCTCGTCCACTTCCAGGCCCGGAGCGTACAAGGAGCTTCCGAGCCCGAACCCGCTTGCGCCTGCGCGAACCCAGTCGCCGAAATTCTCCGCGCTCACGCCGCCGACCATGTAGACCTGGGTCTTGGCGGGCAGCACCGCGCGAAGCGCCTTCAGCCCTTCCGTGCCCATCAGGAACGCCGGGAAGATCTTCAGCCCGTCGGCGCCGGACGCCAGGGCGGCGAAGCACTCCGTTGGCGTCATCACGCCCGGGAAGCTCTGCATCCCGAGCGACTTCGTGGCCGCCACCACCGCCGGATCGCAGTTGGGTGAAACCACCAGCGCCCCGCCGGCGGCCTTGACGTTCTGGACCTGAGCCTGGGTCAGGACCGTGCCGGCGCCAATCAGTGCCTTGTCCCCAACGGCATTCGCCATTCGCTCGATCGACCGGAACGGCGACGGCGAATTCAGCGGCACCTCGATCCGGTCAATCCCGGCCCCGATCAGGGCTTCGGCAACCGGCACCGCCTCGTCCGGATCGATTCCGCGAAGGATGGCAACAAGGGGTCGGCTCATGACAGCTCCTGCAGTCGGGCATGGGCGGCGGCAAGACCGGCCACCGTTGCCTGCGTGGCGTCGGCGGTTTCGGTCGCTGCGCCAAGAGAGGCAAGAGCCATTGCATAATGCGAGACCTGCCTGCTTTCGCCAACCAGCACGATTCGCTGCCCCAGCCAGCAGGCGCGTGCGGCTGCGAGCTCGGCGCCAATCAGCAGGCCGGACAGCCGTGCCGTTGCGGTGTCCCTTCCGAGATCGGCGAGCAGGGTCTCCGCACGCAGCGCAAACAGTCGCGCGGCAATCGCTTCCGGCCTGCCCATGGCGTCGTCGACGGCCTCCGCGAACGCGGCGTCATCCCAACCTCCTCCCACCGAGTGTCGCAGGACGGATCCGGCGGAAAGCAAGGCGAAGAGCTCGCCCGTCATGAAGGTGCGAAAGCTCACCACCTCGCCGGCCGACACATGCACCCATTTCGTGTGCGTTCCCGGCAGGCAAACGATGCCGTCGAATCCGGGATCCCCTGCGAGATATCCGGCGATTTGCGTCTCCTCGCCCCGCATCACGTCAGCGGGCCTGTCCTGCGCAAGTCCGGGCAGGATGGTCACGGCAAGCCGCGGGTCCGCCACGTCGGGCCGAACGGCACCCGTTCCCGTCGGCGCACAGGGCACGGTCGCATAGGGAGCCTCCCGCCAGCCCTGCCTCGCGCCCACCATGCCGGACGCAACGACCTGCATCGGCCCGACGCCAAGCCAGGGATCGATGACGTCCAGCAGCGCAGCCTCGAAGGCGTCGGGCGCCAGCACTCCCATGCCCTTGCCCGAGGCCGCCTCGGCGACGGCCGATCCGTCCCGGATCGCCCAGGCCCGCAGGTTCGAGGTGCCCCAGTCGACCCCTATCCATTCCACACGCATGCGTTCCCTTCCCATGTAGGGAGATGGCTTGAATCGCTGGCGGGAATCAAGCGCGACTCGGGTTCCGGGCCAAATCAGCTGGTCCGTGCGGGGAGCGTCGCCTGGACCTTCCCGGTCAGGCTGGCACGGACAAGATCGTACGAGGTCAGGAGGCGGTGCCGGAGTTCGTCATCGTCGACATCCTCCGGCAGGAGAATCCAGCTCTTGTGAAAATAAGGTGCTCGGACGCCAATGCCCGCTTCGATGAGCATGCCGGCCGTTTCCATGTCCCGCGTCTTGACGGTCACGCCGGGCCTGGATGCGCCCGAGCACGCGAATATCTTCTCCCCGACCTTCCAGACTTCGTGCCCCATGCCCCAAGGGTCTGAGACCTCCGCGCCCGGCAGCGGCGCGCAGACTGATTCCACTCGCTTCCTGAACCTGGACGAACGTCTCGTCATGCGCTCACCATAGCGCCTGCAGCGGCATTCGTGTAGACCCGGTCCGATGACCACGGACGTGATCGCAGAAGACCCTCGCTGGCGTGGAACGGGTGTCGATTCGCTTGCATCGCGCGCCGTCGAGGCGACGCTGGAACACGTTGACCTCGATCCCGGCGACTGGAACGTGACCGTGCTCGCCTGCGATGCCGCGCGGATGGCTGCGCTGAACGCCCGGTTCCGCGACCGGCCGACGCCGACCAACGTGCTGTCCTGGCCGTCCGTCGAGCGCGGTGCGGCCGAGAGGGGGGAGCGTCCGGCCCCGCCCGCAGGCGACCCCGAGCTCGGCGACATCGCGATTTCGTTCGAGACCTGTCTGGCGGAGGCCAGGGAAGGCGGCGTTCCGCTTGAGGCCCACGTCCTCCACCTGGTCGTTCATGCAACACTGCATCTTCTTGGTTACAGTCATGACGACGATTCCGATGCCGACTTGATGGAGGCAACGGAAACGGCGATACTTCAGTCGCTCGGGGTTCCGGATGCGCATTCGCGGAAGGAGACCGGCAAACGGTCGTGATGGAAAGGACAGATGGGAGATAATGGCGAGGCGTCTTCTAGCGCGGCGCATGGCGCGCAGGAGGAAGACGGCAGTAGACGGTGGTCCGTGCCGCGATGGTTGCGGGCCCTGGCTGGCAGTTCGGGCCGGAACGGCGAGGGCGAACCCCCGAACCCGGTTCCCGCCGGAAGCGGCACGACAGGCGGCATTGCCAACCTGACGCGGCTCCGGGTCGAGGATGTCATGATCCCGAAGGTCGAAATCGTCGCGGTCCCGGAGAACATCAAGAAAAGGAAGCTGGTGAAGGTCTTCCACGACAGCGGCCTGACTCGGCTGCCCGTGTTCAAGGACACGCTGGACGAGCCTCTGGGCATGGTGCACCTCAAGGACTTTGCGCTGAAGCACGGTTTCAACGGATCGGAAGACCGGTTTGCCCTCGACAGGATGCTGAGGCCGCTCCTCTATGCGCCGCCCTCGATGCCGATCGGCGTGCTGCTGCAGAAGATGCAGACAGACCGGGTGCACATGGCACTGGTCATCGACGAATATGGCGGCGTTGACGGGCTGGTCACGATCGAGGACCTGATCGAGCAGGTGCTTGGCGAAATCGAGGACGAACATGACGTCGGGGAGGGCGATCTCTGGATCAAGGATGCATCGGGCAGCTTTCTCGCCTATGCGAAGGCTCCGGTCGATGAATTCGAGCAGGAAGCCGGTCGCAAGCTGCGGACCGGCGAGGGCGACGAGGAAGTCGACACGCTGGGCGGCCTTGTCTTCATGCTGGCAGGCCGCGTGCCCGCCCGCGGCGAGGTCGTGAAGCACCCCGACGGAACGGATTTCGAAGTGATCGACGCCGACCCGAGGCACATCAAGCGGTTGCGCATCCGGCTGGACCTGCCGAAGGCGGCGGAGTGATGCAATCGCGATTCCGGGCCGGAAGCGGAATCACGGCAATGCGAGCCCGAACCTCCGGACCCTTCCCTGGCGCGGGGTTTCGCTGGAGGTTCTCGCTGGCCCCGTTTGCGGGTGCCGTTGCCGCGGCTGGTCACGCTCCCTTCGACTTGTGGCCGCTCGCGCTTCTGGCGCTGACGGGTCTTGCCTGGATCGTGGCTTCAGCGGAAGGCGGCAGAAGCAAGGCGGTCGCTGCCTGGCTTGGCGGTGTCGGCTATTTCGCAGTTTCCCTGTTCTGGATCGTTGAGCCCTTTTACGTTGACAGTGATCGCCCCGGCTGGATGGCGCCCTTCGCGATCATCTTTGTGGCGACGGGTTTCGCCCTCTTTTGGGCGCTGGCCGGGTGGCTCTCCGGACGGACGGGTGGCGGCGCGATTGGCTGGGCGCTGTCACTGTCGCTGGCCGAGGTCCTTCGCGGGAAGTTGCTGACCGGGTTCCCGTGGGTGCTTCCCGGCTACATCTGGACCGAAACACCGGCGATCATGGGCGCTAGCGTTGTCGGGCCGTACGGCTTGACCACGCTCACCCTTGTCCTGTCGGCGCTGCCTGTCGCGACGTCACGCAAGGTGATCGCGACGATGCTTGCGCTGCTTGGCGTTGCGGTCCTTGTCGCCGGGGGCCGGGTGGCACAGGCGCCGTCGGACTCCCATGTAGGCGTGATCCGCGTCGTTCAGCCCAACGCGCCCCAGCACGAAAAGTGGGACCCCGAAAAGGCAAGCGTCTTCCTGCGCCGCCAGCTGCTGTCGACGGCAGCGCCCGGCAACGACGTTGCGCTCGTCATCTGGCCAGAGTCTGCCCTTCCGTACCGGCTTGACCAGGCAGGGCCGATCCTCGAGCGCATGGCCAATGCCTCCGGCGGGGCGCCGGTCGTCTTTGGCGTGGACAGGGTTGACGGGCGGCGCCGTTTCAATTCGATGGTGCAGATTGGCGCTGACGGCCGCGTCACGGACATCTACGACAAGGTCCATCTCGTGCCCTTCGGCGAGTACGTGCCCCTCGGCGGGCTGGCCGAGCGCGTCGGGATCAGGGGGGTCGCGGCCCGCGACGGCCATGGCTACAGTGCGGGCAGCGAAGTGGCGCTCATCGAGACGCCGCTCGGGCGGGCGTTGCCGATGATCTGCTACGAGACGATCTTCCCGAGGCACGTCCGGCGCGCCGGAGAACGCGCGGACTATCTTCTGCAGATCACCAATGATGCATGGTTCGGCGCCTTCTCCGGGCCGTTTCAGCATCTCCAGCAGGCGCGGTTCCGTGCCGTCGAGCAGGGCCTGCCCCTGGTCCGCTCAGCGAATACCGGCGTGTCCGCGGTCATCGGACCGGACGGGAGAATCCTGGATTCGCTCCCGCTCGGCGAATCGGGCTTTGTCGACGTGCCGCTGCCGGCCCCGCGCCCGGCTACGATCTACGCCCGGACCGGCGATCTCCCGGTCGTTCTCCTGCTTCTCATGGGTCTTGCCGCGGTCTTTTCGGTCAGCCGCGCAATCCCATTGTCAAGCCTCGCCGAAAGTCGTAACGGCGTCTGACCGTCACAACGGCTTCCTGGCGTGACGGCGATCGATGCAATGGAGCGCCTCATATGAACCGCAAGAATTTCGTCTTCGCCTCGGAAAGCGTTTCCGAGGGACATCCGGACAAGATCTGCGACCGGATCTCGGATGCAGTCCTCGACGCCTTTCTGGCCGCGGAGCCGGAAGCCCGCGTCGCCTGCGAGACCTTCGTCACCACGAATCGGGTCGTGATCGGAGGGGAAGTGCGCGGCCCTCAAGCCGTGTCCAGCCGCGCCGAGGAGATTGCGCGTGAATGCGTGAGGGACATCGGGTATGATCAGGACGGGTTTCACTGGAGGAACCTGAGGGTCGACAACTACCTGCACGAGCAATCGTCTGACATTGCGCAGGGCGTTGATGCCTCGGCCAGCAAGGACGAGGGTGCGGGCGACCAGGGCATCATGTTCGGCTATGCCGTGAACGAGACGCCGGAACTGATGCCTGCGCCGATCCACTTCGCCCACGCCATCCTGAAGCGCATCGCCGAGGCGCGGAAGGCCGGTGACGCACCAGCCTTGCGTCCGGACGCGAAGTCTCAGATCTCGCTTCGCTACGAAGACGGCAAGCCGGTCGAGGCGACAAGCATCGTGCTCTCGACCCAGCACGAATCGGAGAGCCAGACCCCTGCCGACATCCGCGCGATCGTCGAGCCTTACATCCGCGAGGTCCTGCCGGCCGAGTGGCTTACCGATGCCACCGAATGGTGGGTGAACCCCACCGGCACCTTCGTGTCCGGCGGTCCGGACGGAGATGCGGGGCTCACCGGGCGGAAGATCATCGTCGACACGTACGGCGGAGCCGCGCCGCATGGAGGTGGCGCGTTTTCCGGCAAGGATCCCACCAAGGTCGACCGCTCGGCCGCCTATGCGGCACGCTATCTGGCAAAGAACGTGGTGGCGGCGGGCATTGCGGAGAGGTGCCTGATCCAGCTTTCCTACGCGATCGGGGTCTCGAAGCCGCTGTCGATCTATGCCGACACGTTCGGCACCGGCGAGGTTCCTGCAGCGAACATCGAATCCGCCATTTCCAGCGCCATGGATCTCAGTCCGCGCGGCATTCGCGAGCATCTTGCGCTCAACAAGGCGATTTATCAGCGGACGGCGGCCTACGGCCATTTCGGGCGAGCGCCCGACGAGGGCGGCGGCTTTACCTGGGAGCGGACCGATCTGGCAGACGAGCTCAGGAAGGCCGTCTGAAGGCCCGTGGCTGACGCGTCCGGCACGCAGTGACGTGCCGGCGGGACGGGCTGCGCAATGAAGTTCACTGTCGCGATCGACGGCCCGGCGGCGGCCGGAAAGGGCACGGTTGCACGTGCCGTCGCGGCTGAATTCGGGTTCGCGCATCTGGACACCGGGCTTCTGTACCGCGCAGTCGGGCGACGCGTGCTGGAAGGCGTTCCTCCCGAGATCGCGGCCTCGACGCTTCGTCACGGCGACGTCGTGCGAGATGACCTGAGGACGCCGGAGGTGTCGCTGGCGGCCAGCGAGGTTGCGGCCTTGCCGGAAGTGCGACAGGCGCTTGTGGAGTTCCAGCGCGAATTCGCCGGACGGAACGGGGGAGCCGTGCTGGACGGGCGGGACATAGGAACCGTGATCTGTCCGGATGCGGAGGCGAAGCTCTTCGTCACTGCAGACGATGCCACCCGGGCGCATCGTCGCTGGCTCGAATTGAACGCTGCAGGCCACGATGTCTCGCAAGTGGACGTGCTCGAGGACATCAGGGAGCGTGATGCGCGAGACGCGGGTCGACGTGACGCGCCGATGAAGGCTGCTTCGGACGCCGTGATCCTGGACACGTCCGATCTGGGCGTGGATGAAGCGTCCG
>VYCX01000248.1 GCA_009843725.1 Boseongicola sp. SB0675_bin_26 | reverse complement strand
GGCTAGGCTTCCTGGTCTTCGATCACGCGAACGGGCCTGAGCACGGCGTCAGCGAGTTCCTCCGGCGTTGCGTTGATCCTGAATGCTTCCAGTTTCTCGGCGAGCTTCGGTTGGTAGGAGTGCGATCGCACGTGCACCGTGCGGGGTTCTTCCAGTTCCTTCCGGAGCCGTTCGGCTTTGGCATTGCGCTTCCGGTTCTTCATTGTTTTCTCCCGTCATGTCGAATCAGGTTCATCCCAAAATCCTTGAGTTGTGCGCAAAGGTGACTGCCAAGAGGCCGCGCACGGTCATAGACCACTTGCTTGAGCATGGGTCCATAACGAGTGAAGAACTGCAAGTTCTGTACGGTTATGACCACCCGCCAAGAGCCATTGCAGACGTTCGCGACCAAGGCATTCCGATTGAGACGTTCAGAACGATCCACACGGAATCGGGTCGCAAGATCGGAGCTTACAGGTTCGGTGATCCCGACAGGATCGTTCGTGGACGGATTGGCGGGCGCAAAGCCTTCTCCAAGGCTTTCAAGTCGGCTCTCATTGGACGCTACGGGGCAAAGGATGCCTTCACCGGCGAGGAATGCCACCCCCGCTTTCTTCAGATCGACCATCGAGTCCCCTATCGTGTGGCCGGAGAAACCGTCTTTGAAGAAGGCAAGCCTGAAGACTACCTGCTGCTTGATGCATCCAGCCAACGCGCCAAGTCGTGGTCGTGCGAACAATGCCACAATTGGCAGGAAGCCAAGGACGTGGACATTTGCCGATCGTGCTTCTGGGCTTCCCCGGAGCAATACGCGCATATTGCCGGACGGGACGTGCGGCGCGTCGACATTGAATGGCAAGGGGATGAAATCGCCGTTTACGAGGATTTGCGCAGAAGGGCGGCAGGTGAAAGTTCCCCGATTTCGGCGCATATCAAGCGGCTTCTTCGCAAGGCTGTTGGGAAGTGACTGCCGCCAACCCCGGCGTGAGATACAGGCTTTCAACTGTTTCTTCCCGTTTGCCCGCAAGCGTCGATTGCGTAGAGATTCCTGCATTCAGCATGATTTGCGCAAGACCAAGACTTTCAGGCAATCGCGGGCCGTACGAACGATTGCCCGTCATGCCGTCATACGACAATGCAAATGCCAGGTTGCGCTTGCGCATGCTTTCCAAGCCAGCAATAAGATCTTCTCGTGTGATTTGCTGGTGATACCGCCTGTCCGACCCTACGGATGTGCCAAGATATGGCGGGTCCATATAGATGAAGTCACCAACACCTGCATCCTTGGTCGTTTCCATCCAGTCTCCGACCCGAAACAGGGCGCGACCGTTCAGCAGGACATGGACGCCTAGCATTGCTTGCCGCATTTTCTCCGGGCGCATTCCAAGCCTTCGCTTGTCCACTGATTGCGAAAAGCCGCCCGAACCGTTGAACCGGACAGAATTCTTGACGCACCTGCATATCAGGTAAAGCAGATCGACCGGATTCTTGTGCTCATTGAAGCGATCCCGAACCCGATAGAAGTATTGAGCATCTTCCGCCGACTGGCCACGCCAAATCTCGCCGTATCGTGTCGCCGTGCCTTCCGGGTCTTCCACGATTGCTTGCAGCAGGTTCACCATAGGCGCGAGACTGTCAGCAATCACGAAACGCGATGCGCGACGATGGCAAGCGGCATAGATCGTCATGGCGGCAGACCCGGCAAAAGGCTCGTAGAATGTGCCAATTCCTTCTGGCACGTATTGGTCTATCGCAGGAGCCAACTTGCGCTTGCTGCCTTGGTAGGGGATCGGATGCGGGACGCTCATGCCACCAAGTCCTCGTAGCGAAGCCGCTTGCCCTTGCCCCGCTCGGCAATCAGTTCAATTTGCGTCATGGTGTCCGCTTTGCGGAAATTGTGACGCGCCGTGAATTCTGCGATGTAGCGGTGCATGTGCCTTTTGCTGAAGTGCTGGAACGTGCCGCGATAGCTGTGCGCCACCATCGACCACAGGGACTCGATTCCGTTCGCGTGGGCCATGCCCTTGACGTATTCAACTGCCGAGTGATTGACGCTCTCATGCTCTCTGTCCATGCCTACATGCGCCTTGGCGTCGTCGTCGTAAACCCCCGTCGCATCCGGCGTGGTGACGCCTTCCGCGAAGCCTTGGAGCGTCGGTGCGTCGGTTGACTCCGCGACCATCGCAGCAACCTTGTTGGTGTCGCGGTCTTTGGCACCCACAAAGGCAGTCTTTCCGACAGGCCCGCTTCCGGCCAGTTCCTTGCGCTTGTTCTTCGGCATGTTGCGCCGCTTGCCTCCGACATGGGTTTCGTCAACCTCAATCGGTCCCTTGAACAGTTCAACACCTTCATCCATGCACTTGCGCAGACGCATGGACAGATGCCAGGCGCTCTTTTGCGTGATTTCCAGGTCGCGATGGAGCTTCATGCTCGAAACACCATTGAGACTGGTTGTCACGAGGTAGATCGCGATTGCCCAAGTCTGATAGCCGAGCTTGGAACCTTCCATGATGTTTCCGGTCTTGAGCGAGAACATGGGGCGGCGTTCGCAGTCCCTGCATCTGTGCGTCATGGTCTTGTGCTTGATGTTGCATTGGACGTTGAACGAACCACAGTAGGGACAATGCGGGCCTTGCTTCCACAAACGGTCCTCGAACCACTTGCGCGCCGCTTCGTCATTTGGGAACATGCGGATCAACTTGGTGATGCTGATACCGTCGCGATGGCTTTTCCCCGGACCCTTCTTGGACATTGTGTCACCCCTTGTTTGGTGACTTTAATGTAATGGTTTAGGGCGGGGAAGTCAAGAGGAAAATGTGACTTTGGTATATAATCCCCTTCTGATGCCAGGCCTCCTGGCATCGACTTGCGGCGGCAGGCCCCGCCTCGGCATTGCCCCATGGCCGCACCGCCCCGGACCTGACGTCCTTCCCCGAAGCTTTCGTCGCCAGAGGCATGACCGTCGCGCGGGCCGGACGGGAACGTTCGGACATCGGGGACTCATGGGCCGCGCGTGGCAGGATCATGGAGGCTGGCGTGCCGTCGGAAGCCCGGGCCTTGGCCGACGCCCCAGTCAACCATCCTCTCGTGGCGCCAGGATGACGGCGTGCCATCCGGATGCGATGTCGGAACCTCCGCCTGGTACCTTGACTTCCTTCCTGGCGGATCGTCTTCGGCAAAGAGCGCGACGACCCGGGCTTCGACGGAACGTCGCCTCGGCGCATCGTCCCTGGTCGCCGGATCGTTGAAAGCCGTGTGAAAGGTCACGCGGCAGGCCGGCTCCTCGATGCGGGAATCATACTGCCTGAAGATCAGCGCCTCGTCCGGCTCCATTCCCGGAAAGCAGTGCCAGCACTGGGCCGCGTCATGAACGAGATTGTACAGCACCACGCGGGTGCTCGGCTCGGTCAGGCGCCGGCCGTCGGAACTTACCATGTCGGCGGGAGACACGGTCGAAGGGTCGCACATGGCAAGGGGCTTCGACTCGATCGCCCGCAAGGGGTCCGTGCTGCGCCAGACGTTGTACACGCCGAAGTGACGGCCGTCCGGAATGTCGAGCACGTCCTCGACATACGGGGTCAGGTCCGCATGGGCCTTTTCCGCATAGGTCCCGGCGCCGCCGGGCCAGCGCGGCGCGCCGACCCGGAACTCGTGCTGCATGGTCCGCGCGGAAAGGCATCCAGTCGCCGCGATGACCAGCTCCGCGCATTGGTCGTAGAAGCGGGAGACGACGCTGTCGTGGTCGCCGTAGTCGATGCCGATCGGCGCAACCACGAGCTCGAAGCCCATGCGGTCGATGGTTGGCGCTCTCGCGAGGGCACGTGCGTCGTGAACCCGGATCGGCTTCATGACCATCATTTCCGAACGATCGGCGCCCGACCCGCGGCATGGCAGCCGGAACCCCCGGAATCGCGGCTTGACGAAGAGACTCTCCGAGACGACGAACGGCGTGTCGGGAAAGAGCGGAATGGCCATCGTGACGCTGACCCTCTCAAGCTGTCTGGCGCAGGGCAAGATCGCGAAACTTCCCTTCCGCCGCAAGCAGTTCCTCGTAGCTTCCGGTCTGCACCAGCCGCCCCCGATGCAGCACATGGATCCGGTCCGCGTTCCGGATCGTGGACAGGCGGTGGGCGATGACAACCCGGGTGCTCGTGGACTCCTCGATTCCTTTCATAGTCAGTGCCTGGCTCCTTGTGTCCAGCCAGCTCGTCGGCTCGTCAAGGAACAGGATCCGGGGCCTGTGCACCAGCGCCGCAGCCATCCTTATCCGCTGGCTCTGGCCGCCGGACAGGTTGGCCGAGTTCTCGCCCACCGAAGTGTGCAGGCCCATCGGCATGGCGCGGATCTCGTCGGCGACCCCGGCCTGCTCCAGGGCGCGCCATGCATCATCCTCGGTCAGGCTGCCGTCGGCGCCAATGACGTTGTCGAGCACGCTCCCCGGTCGCAGGGCGCTGTCCTGCATGACCACGCCCATCTGCCGTCTCACGAAAACGGAATCCAGTTGTGCGAGATCCCGGCCGTCATAGCAGACCGCCCCCGACTGCGGCCGTTCCAGGCCAAGCAGGAGCCGGAGCAGGGTCGTCTTGCCTGCACCGGATTCCCCGACGATCGCGACGAGCTCGCCCGGCTTCGCGCTGATCGAGACGTCGTCCAGCACCTTCGGCCCGCCGGCGGAATAGGCGTAGCTTGCCCGGTCGACGAGGATCCGGCCGGAAAGCGCGGCTCGGGCCCGTCCCGCCCTTCTCGCAGGCGCGGGGCTCGCCAGGACGGGCCGGACCTGGTCACAGGCCGGCTTGAGGAAAGCAACCGCCCGGGCCGCGTTGCCAAGCATGACCGTCGCCATGCACAGCACCATGACGGCCGTGAAGACCGCAAGGAAGTCCGCCGTTTCCACGCCGCCACGGACGGCGACCGTCGAGAACAGGACGGCGGCTGCCAGGGCGGGCACCGTCGCACCGAATGCGGCAAGGTGCTCGCCAAGCATCGACAGCCGGATCTCCGCCTTCTTGTGAGCATGATACCGCCGTGCCCAGGCGGCGAAGGCAGAGTCCTCGGCCGCCGTGGCCCGCAGCTTGGAGATCCCCGTGAGGAACTGCTGGGTGTCTCCGGCGAGCCGGCGCATGGTCTCCAGGTACCGTTGCTGCGGCCCGATCATCAGGATGCAGAACATGGCCGTCACCCCGATCATCGCGGCGGAGAGCAGCAGCGCGATCAAGCCCAGCCAGGCGTCGTAGAGGAACAGGAGCCCGAGCGCGGGCAGCAGGAACAGCGTCGACAGCACGCCATCGGCCGTGACGCCGGCGACCTGGTCCCGAACGTCCTGGAACACCAGGGATCTTGCCGAGAGCTCGCCGGCGGTATGGCCGCGGAAGAATCCGGGACCCAGGCGCAGCAGGCGATCCCAGACCAGGGCGCCCAGGCGGGCGGCCACGCGGCCCTCGACCCTCATGAGCGCCGTTCCCCGAAGGATGTGCAGAAGCGCCACGAGCGCGCCGGTTCCGGCGAGGATCGCCGCCAGTTGCAGTGCAGGAACCGCGTTTACGCCTGACGCTGCCGCGCCGGCCAGCCGGCTGACCGCGAATGCAGGCGTCAGCGCGAGCGTGCCGGCGGCAATGCCTGTCAGGACAAGCACGGCGACATCGCGGGCCACGCCGCAGGCCCCCGCACGGAACAGGTCCCTCAGGCCAGCGGTCCCGTCCGCCCGGCTGTCGGTCAGTCCCGGATACAGGCAGTGCACCTCCCGGAACGAGGCGGAGGTGCTGCCGTCCGCAAGGCGCGACTCGCCGGTCGAGGGGTCCGCAACCCGGTAGCGGCCTGCCATTCCCGGCAACAGCGCCAGGGGCTGTCCGTCCTCGTGCCGGACTGCGAGCATGGCCCCGCTGTCCCCGAGCCACCAGCGTCCGGACGTCCTCAGGCGCACCTTGCGCTTGCGCAACGCCGATGCGTCGCAGATGCCGTCCAGCGACGGTTCCTCGCCGTCCGGAACGGCAGGCACGCGGATCTCGAACCCTTCCCGCCTGCCGATCATGCGCAAGGCTTCCGCCATGGCACCGCCGTCCTTCGCCGACCGGAGCCCGGGACTGTGCAGCGCTTCCAGGCTGGTCCTGGCGCGCGCCTTGTCATCCCGGCGCCTTGTGGCCTGGGCGGCCTGCAGGTTCGCCTCGTCGACAAGCAGCAGTCTCCGGCCCAGGCTTTCCGCTTCGAGCAGGATCTCGTGGAATCCCGGCAAGCCCTCGTCCAGAAGCCGCCTCGCGTCGAGTTCGGCGGTGGTCATGCAGTCGAACGTTTCCTCCCCGTGCAAGCGGATCCAGGCATCCCGGGAGACGGGCACCAGGTCGTGGCCGTCGGTGTCCGCGAGATCGAGGAAGGCGGCCTCCATGCCGCCTGCGGCGAGCCAGGCCACGCCATGGCCGGGCGAGGCGACGCCGCTTCCCGTCATTTGCCCGGGACGAAGACGAAGTTCCGTTGCCGGAACGCCTTCCATTTCGCGGGACACGGCTGCGGACAGGGACTCGATCCAGAAGTCGACATGCCTTTCGAGTTCCGCCCTGATCGCATCGCCATCGTCACCTTCCGCCAACGCATCGAGCAGGCATTCATGGGTCAGCCGGCGCAACCCGGATCCCGGAAGTCCCTTGGCAACGAGCCTCATGCCATGGCCGGATTCGTCGATGCTGAAAGCCAGCTGGCCGGTCTCGAGACGGACAAAATGCCTGTAGGCTGAGGTCATCTGCCCGGAGTCGTGCCTGGCCGCCAGCACGTCGATGGCCCCTTCCTCGACAAGCCATGCATTGCCGGACCGGCACAGGCTCACCGGCCGGCTTGCGGCGGCCGGACACGCTTCGCCACGTTCGAGGAACAGGGCGTCCAGGCCGGCCTGGGCACTGAACTCATTCGCCATCAAGCAGCCTCCGGTAGCTGCCGTCCCGGGCGTAAAGCTCGTCGTGGGACCCCTGCCCGACGATGCGGCCGCCGTCGACGACCATGATCCGGTCCGCGTCGCGGATCGTGCTCAGGCGGTGCGCGACGATCAGGCAGGAGCATCCGCGGCGCCGGATGCTGTCGTCGATCAACAGCTCTGTGACGGGGTCGAGGGCGCTCGTCGCCTCGTCCATGATCAGCAGCGACGGCCTGCTGACAAGCGCCCTGGCGATCTCCAGCCGCAGCCGCTGCCCGCCGCTGAAGTTCCGCCCTCCCTCCTCCACCATGGAGTCGTACCCTTGGGGACGGCTGATGATCTCCTCGTGAATCCGCGCGTCCCTTGCGGCGGCGGTCACGTGGTGGTCCGGAACGGTCGCGTCCCACATGGTCAGGTTGTCGTGGACCGTGGCCGCGAACAGCACCGGGTTCTGGTCAACGATCGCAACCGACCTGCAGAACACTTCCCGCGGGACGTCACCCGCAGGGCGGCCGTCGAACAGGATCTCGCCCGACCAGGGCAGGTGCAGGCCCGCCACAAGCTGCGCGACCGTGGACTTGCCCGAACCGCTGGCGCCCACCAGGGCGATGCGCTGGCCAGGCTCGATGGTCAGGCTGAAGTCCCTGACCAGCGGATCGCGGTTCCTCTGGTAGCCGAAGCTGACGCCCTTCAATTCGAGCTTGCCGATCAGCCGCAGCCCGCCCTCGCCGTTCATCGGCAACCTCGGCTTCCCGACGTCGCTGGAGGCCGGCGCCGTCTCCTTGGGTGCGTTCATCACGTCGTCCATCCTGGCCAGGTCAGCCTCCAGGGTCTCCAGAATGTCGGAGAACTGCCCGATTCGCGCGACCGGACGGATGAAGTTGTCGGCGAGGATGTAGAATCCCATCAGCTGGCCGAGTGTGACATGTCCCAGCGTCATAAGCCAGCCGCCAAGGCCGAACACCGCCGCCGCGTTGAGCAGCTGGAACAGGTGCGGGAACGACGATGCCACATGCCCCAGCTCCACGAATTCCTGGCGCGCGACAAGCTCCCGGGCCTGCCTGCCGCTCCAGTCGGAGAAGAAGTCGTTCTCCCGGGCCGTGGCCTGGAGGCTCTCGACCGACGACAGGCCGGCGGCGCTGACGCCGGCCAGCATGCTCTGCTCCCGGCGCAGCCGGTGACTGTGGTCGCGGCGAAGGCGGGCCAGCAGCCGCGTCATGACGAGGCAGGACGCTCCCATGCCGGCGACCACGAACGCCAGCGGCCAGTGCCAGGCCAGCATGACCGCCAGGAACGCGGCGCTCATGATCAGGTCGACAGACAGGCGCACGAGCTGTCCGGCGCCGGTGTCCGCGACCTGGTCGATCGTTCGCAGGCGCAGGGCGAGGTCCCCCGCCAGCCTGTGGCTGAAGAACCTGACGGGAAGGTGCAGCAAGGTGTCCAGGAACCTGTCGGACTGGGTGATCGAGAGGCGAATCACGAGATCGCGCAGGGAACGCATCTGCAGCCAGGTCAGGAGATAGGCGGCGGCGCCGGCCAGGAGCGTGCCTGCCGCCAGCGTCCAGCCCAGCCCGGCCTGCCCGGCGTCCAGAACGCGGTCCACGAACAGCGCCAGCAGGAGCGGCAGGGCCAGCAGCACGATCGCGAGCAGCAGTCCTAAGGCCGTCGTGCGCGCCAGCAGCGCCCTGTGACCGCGCAGCCAGGGCCAGAGCCTCTGCACGACGCTGCGCCTCGCGCCCCGCCGCCTGAATCCGCTGCCAGGTTCGAGCAGCAGGCTGACGCCGGTGAAGTGGCGGTCGAACTCCTCCAGACCGACGCTCCGATGCCCTTCGGCGGGGTCATTGAGAAGGAAGCGATCCCCTGCCATGCCTTCAAGGACGACGAAGTGATTGAATCCCCAGAAGAGGACGAGCGGCAGGGGCAGCGCCGCCAGCTGGTGGATCTCGCAGCTGTGGCCGGTCGCTTCCAGGCCATGGCCGCGCGCCGCCTGCGCGATGTCCTTCAGGCTGGAGCCATCACGGCCGACGCCGCATTGCTCGCGAAGCTCCTCCAGCGATGTCCAGCAGCCATGGTGCGCAAGCACGATGCCCAGACAGGCGGCCCCGCAGTCGGTCGACTCCAGCTGCATCATGAGCGGGGTGCGGCGCGGCCGCCTCCGGAACCTCGGGACCCGGACCGCCTTCGGGGAAACCGAGCCTGATGTGGCCTGCCGTGCCATCTCGGTCCGGGATCAGCCTGTCACCGCGACCAGTCCAAGCGTTGCCAGCAGCACGACCATCAGCGCCGTCCTGAACATGCGTTCATGCGGGGCCGACACCTTCAGCGGTTCGTCCATGGCCTCGGGCTGCGCCCTGTGAATGAGGGAATCCCTTCGAAACAACTTCGGAACGCCTCCAGGAAGCATGACTGGTTGCATGCCACGTTATGCCGCCCAAACACGCCGTGCAACGGGTTTCGTTCAGGACACGTTTTGCAAAATCTGGACGGCCCCAACGCGCCACCGCCGCGAGAGTTTCCAGCGCCGCAACAGTTCCTCGCAGTCAGGCCCGCGGTTCCCGCGCCCTATCACCGGCCTGGCCGAGTGCGCAATCGCTTGACGCATTGCCACGCCGGATTCATCACGCGTCATCGGCCCCCGCCCGGCCTCCGCGAAGGCGCCTGGATCGATCTGTGCACTCTGGGCCATCCCCGGTCCCCAGGCCGTGCAATGATCCACCAGTCAGTTGGCCATCATGACTTGCTGCCGCGGGCACCATGGGTCAAGCTCGTGACCGCTCAGTCAGGCCGGTTTCACAGCTGGCGAACTGTCATGAACCATTCGCCATTTTGCCAAATTTTCAAGAAATCACCCCTCCGGGCAGTGTCAGGTAGATGACGAAAATCACGTACACCAGGATCAAGAGCGCCAAAGGGGCCAGGAAATTCCAGATCCACCGCCGAGCGTCCCTGGATCGTTCAGGACGCTTGTCCGATGCGGGGTGGATGCGGGCGCTCCTTGTCGCGAAGTACGGGCCGCTCCGTCGTTCCTTCATCAATCGTCCTCCTGCAGCGTGCGGGGTGGCGCTCGTCCGACCGTGTTCCCGTGGTCTCGCGCGCGCCGCCCCTGCCTGCGTTCAGGAGCTGGAACTGGTCCAGACGCAGATGGCGGAGGATTGCCGGAAGTCAGGCACTGCGTCAACGCGGAATTCGGCGGGAATGACTTGATGAAGCTGCGAGGCGGAAACATCCGCTTCGCCACAAGAGGGGCAAGTCGATTGACTTTCTTGAATTGTTCTTTCCTGGCTAACGATGGCATGTGCTCTCTTGCCAGAAGCGACTCCTCACAGCAGCCTTCCAATTGATCGCCGTCAGGCACCAACCATCCAGGCAGACTGGCCGACCTGACGATGACGCGTCAGGTCTCATGGTCGGGCCTTGTCGGAGGAGACATGGAGAGGATCGCGGCAATGCGCCGCGCCGTCTCCGCAAAGTGCTGGACTTCGTCGATCCGCAGGGGACGACCGAGGATGTCGCGTTCGCGGTAGGAGAGCCACTTCTTTAGAACCCGGTAGCCGCCGAGGCGGTAGTCCCAGACGGCGGCGGGGACGTTGCGCCAGTATGCGTTGCCGTTCAGCCAGATATCGAAGGTCGTTTCGCCCAGCGCTGGCACGGCGACGTTCATGGTAATGCGCTCCTCTGCCGCGAAGGGACGCTCGGTTGCGCGGCCCTGGCTGGGCATCACGGCGTCGTCCCGGCCATGATGGCCCCAGTTGGCAGTCACTGCGAAATCGTCGCCGGCCATATTGCGGCCGCCCAAAGTGGCAGGCGCGGCGATCGCTGCCATTTCCGCGCGAAGCGGGCCTTGCGTGACTCCAGGCACGGGTGTTTCGGAGTCTAGCAGCGTGGCAATTTCGCGACCGCGAGCCGCCGAATTCGCAAGCGCCGTCGCGGCGTCCCCATCCCCATCATCGGGCCAGCCAGGCAACGGAATGCGAGGCCAGCCCATTCGCAACGCCCCGGCGTTTGCGTCGCGGTAGGCCGGGTCGTGAAGCGTCGCGAGGACATGATGGAACAGGTCCTCCACGCCGAGGCCCAGCCGCTTCAGATAGCGATGTGCGGCTTCCGTGAGATTAGCTCGCGAGGCATCGTCTCCATTGCCGGCAAGATCGTCGTCGCGCAAGCGGGCGGGAAAGAAACTGGACAAGCCGTTACCGAAATTGTCTGCCAAATGACGGACTGGAGTGCCGCGCGAATAGTCTTCCCTGGCGTCCCGTTCGCGCACCTCGATCCAGACATTTCCCTCGAATATCTGCCGCCTGTATTCAGCGCGCTTCTCGTCCAGAAGCTTCGTGTCCCTTTCCCAGTAAAGCCAGCGATTGTCGAATGGTCGGTAAGCATGGCGCACGAACCCTGCTTCGTCCGGCCCTCCGCGTTTCAGCAGCGCTTCGCGCACCGCGCGGGCGTCGAAACGCGCCGTCTCCCTCATTGCCGCCGGGTAGAGCCGGGCGATGTCGTCATGACTCAGCGCCGGATTGAAATAGTCCGCAATACGCGCCTTGAGCCGGTCGAGGTCGGTGTCGATCAGGAATCCGTTCCGGCTGGTCTTGATGCCGGGGAAGGAAACAGGGAACAGATCCGGCAGCGTCGGCCAGCCGGACCAGTCCGCGCTCACCGTCGTTTGCGCGAAGGGCAATCCGAGCGACAGATCAGGCGTTATGTCCTCATATAGCGTGCCGGGCGCCGCTTCCGCAGTCGCGACGAGTTCCGCACGCTTGGCCCGCCCCCAGAAATGCCGGAACGCCACCCGTTCCGCCGGTTTGTGCGCTGCCTTTCGCACAAGTGTGGCAATTGCGGTGCCGACCTGGATGCCGACCGGATCGCACTCGGTCGAGAATATGCTGGGGTCGGGCGTGCCGTCCGGTGCAACCTTGCCAGTCTTGTATTTGTCGCCGTTCAGGCAGTCGATCCGGATCGCGTCGAATGCTTCCAGATAATGCTCCCGCATGCCCGTGAAGGACAGGCCGTCGAGCCAGGAGTAATTCGAAATGAAGCAGACCACGCCCTGCCCGGTCTTTTCCGCGATTCGTCGTTCAGCCATGCGGAAGAATCGGACATAGAGGTCGTTCAGCCCTTGACCTCCGGGCGGGCGCACAAGCTTTGTCGTGCGGTAGGCTTCGGACAGCGTCCGTTCCTCGTCCACTGCCATGCCCGCGAAACCGTTGTAAGGCGGGTTGCCGAGAATGACCAGAATTGGACGATCCTGCTTCACGCGCTCCGCCCGGTCGCGCTCTTCCTCCAGTTCCGGGAAGGGTAACGGTTTCGTTGCTTGCGGCTCCCATCCGGTAAGTGCGTTGGTCAGGAACACCCCGGCGCGCTCGGTTCCGTCCTCTGCGAGCGGCGCGTCGAGGTCCTGCATGGTCAAGCCGACCTGCAAATGCGCAACAACGAAGGGCGCGGGCATGATCTCGAAGCCGAATACTCTTTCGGTCGCCGCCTGCTTCACCCGTGCCCCGGCAAGCGCCCCAAGACCCTGGCCTTCCAGATTGGCTGCGATACGGCGCAGCACTTCGGCCAGATAGGCCCCAGTGCCGCAGCAAGGATCGAGCACATAGACGTTCTCTGCTGCCAGCCCTTCCGCGATGCCGAGGTCGTCCCTCAGCGCCTTGTCAACTCGGGCGACCATGTAACGGACCACTTCCGCCGGCGTGTACCAGACTCCGAGCTGCTTGCGCAGTTCGGGATCGAAAGCTTCCAGAAACGGCTCGTAGAAGTAAGGCACCGCCTCGCCTTCATTGAAGCGCGAGAAGAAAGTCTCCCGATCAACCCGGTCGAGAGCGGCGGCCGTCCAGTCAAGCACCTCGACCAAGCCTAGAGGTTGCAGCCGTCCCGGCTGCGATAGCTGCTGGAACAGCGCCGCGAGCACAGGCGCTCGCAGGTGCCAGACCGCGGTGCGCCAATCGAACCGGCGGGCGGCAGGTTCACCATCGAACAACGGCCCCTCATCGGACCGCCAGTCACGCGCCCACAAGACCCACGCGGAGAAGACCCCGTAGAACAGTGTCTGCACCAGCGTCGAATGGAAGAAGCGCGCGCCGCGCTCCCCCTCGAAGCGAATGCCGAGCGCGTCTTCCAGCGCGGCGCGAACCGTTGCAAGCGCCGGTGCATCCCCAGCCGCCTCGACCCGTGCCAGACCATCGCGCGCGTAGGAAGCAAGCAGCCAGGCCAGATCCTTCGGCTCCGCCAGCGCGGCCCGGTGCGTCAACGCACGGGCCAGATATTCTCCGAGGCCAGTGCCAGCCGACCGGGCAAATGCGCGGGGCTTTTCAAGCTTGCGCCGAAAGTCATCCACGCTGTCTGCAAGCCGGAAGGTTTCCAGCTTCGCCGGGCGGCCCGCAGCATCCTCGCCCACCAGCACAAAGTCGCGCGTGTTGGTCACGAGCACCAGACGATAGCGTCTCCAGTAGCGGCTGACCTGATCGCCCGCCGCCGTGAGCCAGGCATCGTCGTCTGCCGTCTTCACCTCGACGACGCCGCATTCCGGTATCTGGCCTTCGCGCGGGCGACCCCGTTGGACCTGCTTCGCCGCATAGAGGCCAAAGTCGGGATGGCCCGCGCCCTGGTCAGCAAGCTCGCCGACACAGAACACCTTCGGCCTAAGTGCCGCGCCTGCATCGTTCAGCAGGTTGGCGAGCGGCCCATACGCAGAGCGTTCGGCGGTCGCGCCTCCCGAACCGCGCATACGTCCAAGGCCGGTGAAGTACGCCTCAACAGCCGCCGACAACTTTGCGTTCATTCTCGCCATCAATCCCGTTCTGGTCGAGCTTGGCTCAGTGTGCAAGCATTCTTGCAGATTGATCGCCGCCAGTGCTGGCGCGATCCCCGATCATGCGTGCAGCGCGCGCACGGGCCGTTCGGCGGCGGTCCGGTCGCGGCGCGCCTGCGCAAGCTCGTAGCTCGCCTGCATACGCATCCAGTGCTCGGCAGTGCCCCAGCCGATGTCCTCCAGCGCAGGCGCCGTGTTCGCCAACACGCCCGCCTTGCCGTTCAGCAGCCACAACAGCGTTCCACGCTCGCACCCGAGACGCGCGGCTATCCGCGCGGAACCAGCCGTCCTGCGGAAGGGCCACGAGCTGGAGGTCGAGGGTTCCCCGAACATGCTCGCGCACTTCCAGGAGGGCCTCGACGGTCTTGAAGTTCGGATCCGTCACATCGACATGGCTTCGGATCGCCAGAAGCCCCTTGGTCACGCCCTGACGGCAGTAGGTGAGCGCGCGCGCCACAATGTCTTCTCGGGTCTGGAGAGCCTTGAGATTACCCCAGAGCGCAATGCCCTCCAGGAGGGTGCCAGATGCGTTGACGCGCGGCGTGCCATAGCTGAGCGTCGCATCCATGTGGAAGTGCGGGTCGACGAAGGGGCTCGAGACCAGCTTTCCCGCGGCATCCACAACCTCGCCGGCTTCGGCGTCGATCGGCGCTTCGACGGCAGCGATCTTCCCGTCCGCGATTGCGACATCGGCAATTCGACCATCGGGAAGCGTTCCTCCCTTGACCAGGATGTCGAAGGTCACGTTCGTCCCTCTCTATGCGTCAAGACATGGGGTGAGTCCGCGGCCCAGGCCAGCCAAAACGGCTTCCCGGGCTCGGGCGAGAGCTCGGCCAGGCGGGCCTCGGGAACCTGCGCCCTGAGCTCCAGGTCACCTGGTCCCTCGAAGTGGCAGATGACCCCCGCGCCGGCGAACTCCTCGGATACAAAGGCCGCTTTCAACGCAGGCGACG
>VYCX01000488.1 GCA_009843725.1 Boseongicola sp. SB0675_bin_26 | reverse complement strand
GGCCGCCAAACACGCGTCAAGGAAAGCCATCACCGCTCGACCGAACGCTTACTGCAGCTTTCATGTCAAGATATCCTGTTAACCTGTTGCGAAACATGGATTTTATTGTAGAGACGGATCATGGAAGCCGTCATTTTGGCGGGACCGTTCTACGAGGACGGCCGACGGTCGATTGACACTTTCCACTGACTGCACGATACGCAATGGTGATCATGGATGCGTTCATCTCATTAGTAATGAACCGGCGGTGGCTCACGGTTCTGGCCTCTGCGCTCATCTGTATCTCAATTGCTGCGGGCGTCCTGCGGCTTGTTGAAGTTGACGTGGACTTTCGAAACCATTTCAGCAAGGACGACCCGCGCCTCGTCGCGCTTGAACGGCTGGAAGAAACATACGCACTGTCCGACTCCCTCCTTGTCGTCATGGCACCGAAGGGTGGTTCCATTTTCACGCGCGAGGCGCTCATGGCTGTCGAGGAGATGACTGATCAGCTATGGCAGACTCCCTTCGTTACACGAGTCGACTCAATCACCAACTACTTGCACAGTTGGGCGGACGGAGACGACCTTTTTGTCGAGGTGCTGATCGATGACTCCGCCGGGCTGTCCCCAAACGACCTGGAGCGGATCAAGGAAATTGCACTAGGAACGGAAGAGATCGCTGGTCGCTTCGTTTCCCGGGATGGACGCATCGCCGGGCTGGTCGCAAATCTCGTGCTTCCGGAAGCCAACCGACAACAGGCCAAGGTAGACGTGGTCGACTTCCTTCATGCGGCCGTCGCGGAAGCCGGTGCCAGCCACGCAGACATTGAATATCACGTCACGGGCGAACTCCTTCTCAACCGCGCGATTCGCGACGCACTCAACGAAGACACCGCCAAGCTCGGACTGATCGCTTTCGTGACAATGCTCGTGGTAGCGTTCGCATTGCTGCACTCGATTTCTGCGGTCGGTGCAATCGTCGTCATGATGGTAACAGTCGTTATCTCGGGACTTGGATTCGCTGGCTGGACCGGCATGAAGCTGTATGGCGAAAGCGGCGCGGCGTTGTTCGTGCTGATGGCGGTCGCCGTTGCGCATTCCATGCATGTCATCGAGGGAATGTTGGCACAGATGCGGCAGGGCATGGATCGAAGGAATGCGGCAATTCATTCCGTGCGATCAAATATTTGGCCAGTGTTCCTCACTTCCGCCACGACCGCGATCGGTTTCCTGAGCTTGAACTTCTCCGAGATGCCGCCATTTCGCGTCATGGGCAACGTCGTCGCGTTCGGCGCCATGTGCGCCTTTGTCTTTGCGGTTACTCTGTTGCCTGCACTGCTATCGCTCCTGCCGGTAAGTGCTCGACACTTGCGCGCGGGCAAACGCACCTTGTTCGATCTGTTCGGACGATTCGTGGTCTCACACTACATTGCACTGCTGCTTTCGTGCGGAGCGGTCATCATCGCGCTCATTGCTGGCATCACGCGGATCGAACTCAACGAGAATCCTCTCGAACTTCTTGACAGGAGCTACGAGTACCGCCGGTCCACGGACTTCGTCAGCGAGAATTTTTCCGGACTGGAGCCCTTCGAGTACTCTCTCAGCGCGGGACAGGAGTCGGGCATCACGGATGCCGACTACCTGCGAGATGTCGATGCGTTTGCCACCTGGTACAGGGCGCAGCCTGAAGTCGCCCACGTCTTTTCCATTGCCGATATCCTCAAGCGGCTGAACAGAAGTCTGAACGGTGATGATCCAGACCATTACACGGTACCGGAAGAATCCGACCTCGCCGCGCAATATCTTTTGCTGTACGAGTTTTCATTGCCGATGGGGCTCGACCTAAACAATCTCATCGATGTCGAACGCTCCGCCACGCGCATGACGGTAGTGCTGAAAAACCTGTCCGCGAGGGAAAAGATCGAACTTGACATCCGTGCGCAGGTTTGGCTGCGACAAAACGCGCCAAGTCTGGAAACCGGAGCCACCGGGGCGACGCTCATCGGTGCCTATTCGATCAAGAGAAACATCGAAAAGATGCTGATCGGCACCATCATCGCGATGGCGGTTGTCTCGCTGCTGCTCGTCTTCATCTTCAGAAGCTTGCGGTACGGCCTGATCAGCTTGATACCCAATTTCGTTCCTGCCGCCATGGCCATGGGCGCTTGGGGTTATGCGGTGGGGGAAATCGGAGTTGCCGCTTCGGTGGTGACGGCCTTGGCATTCGGAATTATCGTCGATGATACGATACACTTCCTGACCAAGTACTTGCGAGCTCGAAAGCAAGGGCTTCTGCCGTCAGAATCGGTTCAATCTGCACTCAGCACGGTGGGCAAGGCACTGTTTGCGACGACAGTCGTTTTCGCCCTTGGTTTCCTCGTGTTCGGCGCGTCGGGGATGGCGAGCAACCAGACGCTTGGCTTGCTCTTGGGAACAACTGTGATCATAGCCTTGCTGGCGGACTTCCTGTTCCTGCCACCCCTCTTGATTGCGCTTGACGGGGCCAAGGAGTCAACCAGGCAGATCAGGGAGCGGTTGAAGCAGGAGTCAGTCTAAGCATTGAGGTCTTGCCTCTTCTGATGCCGATGATCGGAATGAGACAGTTCTGTCTTTCCGTGCCGCCCGGCACACGGACGGCCTGAACGCGTGAAGCGTTCCCGGATCGTCCACGAAACCCGCAACGACGACCTGTCACGAGGGTTTGCGAGCCAGAAAGCAGTATAGTGGAGTGAAGATCCCCGTCCTGCCACCTGCGACATAGGCATCGGCGGTCCGGTCCATGAACCTGACGACATCTGCCGAGCCTTTCGGAATCGCTCCCAGCGCCTCCGCCAGCCTTGATGCCCCGATGAGCGCTTTCCGACCCAGCGGAATCCTGCTCAGCGCGGCGCCCATGTTTCCGTGCCGCCTCTCCATGGGACGATACCACGGGATGACCGAATCGCCTTCCTCGACGGCAAGGTCCTTCACCTCCTCGACCACAAATCCCGCCTTCTCAAGCGCCCGGTTGACTTCGTCCATGGTGGCGATTTCGTTGAGCGCAACGCCGTGCTGCAAATGTTGCTTGACGGTCTGGTGCCGGACGTCGTCGGGATCGAACTTGTCCGTCAGGCACATTTCCTGTCCCCAAAAAAGCGCTCCAGGTCTGAGCACGCGGAAAATCTCGGCGAACGCGCCCTCCTTGTTCGGCGCATGGCATGTTGATTCGATGGCGTAGCCCCGGTCGAACGTGCCGTCCTCGATGCCGCTCATGTCCATGAAGCTGCATGCAATGCAGTCTGCCATGCGCTCAACTCCCGCCTCAGCATTCAGGGAATTCGCCATCTCGAGCTGGACTTCACTGCTGTTGACCCCGACGACCCTGACGCCTGCCTCTTGCACGACGCGACGCATCGGACCGCCGACTCCGCAGCCGACATCGATGATCGTCATGCCTTCCTGCAGCTGCAGCTTGCCGATCATCATCCGCTGATGCCGAATCTGGGACTCCTCCAAGCTCTCTCCAGGTGCCAGAGGCGAGAAGTGCAATGCTTCACTCCAGCCGAACACCATGAACTCGCTGCAAAGATCATAGTATTCCCTGACGGTCTCGACATGGTCATACGCGTTGACGCCGACTTCATCCGAAGTTGCCCTGTCGGTCCAGCCATCGAAGTGCCGCATACGGCTGGCCACGTTCGACCCCGAGTACGCGGCCCTCAGGCCTTTGAACAGTTTGGCGAGTTGCATTGAGCGATCTCTCCTGCACGCAAGAATGGTTCCGCATCGCGCCAGCCCCAGCCCGAACTCATCACCACTTGGGTCAACATGGGATCGCTTTCGGTAATATGTACATGAGTGTCAATAATCTTCTTGGGGAGTGAGACCACGACGGATCTCCTTCTTCCTTGGAATTGACGTGTCCATTGGCGAGATCAGGGAGACTCTGCCTAAACCCGTGTACGACGGCGGGTCTTCGGGACCCAGACTCGTTTCTCCTATTGGGGTATCGCGGGCACGCCGAGACGGCCGGCCTTGGTTCATCGGGCAGTCTCTTTCGCCCTGGTCCAGGATGGCCCGTGAATTATGCAACACTCGCCGTGCATGTCCACTTGCTCCGATTGGCCCAAAGACAGTCAAGCATGCGGGTTCGGTCTTGTTCAACCCTTCGATCATTGGCACGACCTGATCTCCGCGTTCGAGAACAAGCTTGATCGCCAGCCTTGGGAAGAAACTGAGACTCGCCGGACCGTGCCCCCTGCGGGCACACCCGATGGGAAGCTTGGCAAAGTAACAGCACCAAGGCGCATCCCAAGTTAATGCAACTCCGATCTCTCGACATTCTGCTTCGCCGACGGCCACCAGGTCGGGCGCCGCCCGATTTCACGTGTCAGGCAGACAACTCCCGCCTTTTCTCGACGATCTTCAGACGCAGCGATTTGCTCGGTGACATCGAAGGAAACGGACTGAGCTTGAGCGGTTGACTGGCCGGAAAGACCTCAAGCGTGAAATGATGGGCAATCATCAACAAGTTGATTGCAAGCTGCAGTTCGACCCAGCGAAAGCCAAGGCACAAATGCGTGCCCAGCCCGTACGGTGCATAGGCAGTGCCGAGGTGCTCGTTGCGTGACGGCAGATACCGGTCAATGTCGAGCTTGAAAGGGTCTGGGAAAAGGTCGCCCATGTAGTGTGTCGCCGTTTGGGCAATGTGGACTCGTGTGCCGATCGGCAGTTCGAAGCCTTCGACCACGCATGTGTTCATGACGTTTCGGATGGACATGGGAATGATAGGATACATCCTCAGGCACTCCATGATGAACCGGTGCGTAACGTCGATGGCCGACTTTGAGAAGTCCGGACCTTCAGGGTCCTTGTTGCCGAAGAGCGCATCTGCCTCGGTCCGAATTCCATCGTGAATCTCGCGATGTGCCGCCATGGAGTACAATGCGAAACCCAGCATGTCCCCGAGATACACGCTGGCGAGCGCCGGCGTGGAGAAGAAGAACTTCAGATTCGACTCGGGAAGAAACTGCGGGTCGCTGGCATGAAGGCTGAGCAAGTCGTCCACGAGATTGCGCGGGCATCCTGCCCGCTGGGCGGGTGTGTGGGCGAACTGAACGCGCTCGACCACCGTTTCGATCAACTTGGCGCGACGTTTCATGCTTGGCGTGTGCGCAAGAAACCTGGGCAGCACGCACGCGACGTGGGTGAGAAGCAGCCGTTCCTTGAACTTGATCAGATCGTCAATGACGTCTTGCGTGTCAATCCCTGCCATGAGCGGCGCCATCTGGGTGTTGGCCAAATGTCGACACGCGACCGCAGGCTGCAGGACGGCACCTTCCTCCCAATCCGCGACAAATTTCCGGATCCGAAGGTAAAGCATGTCCAGATGCCCCTCAAGCCTGTCGCGGGAATAGCCGGGGTTCAGCGCCTTGCGGAGCCGGAAGTGATCGGCGCCATCGAGCGAGGGAAACACCCCGTGGGCTCCATACACCTCCTCGATGCCGGCGAAATAGTCCGCCGCTCTAAGGTAAATGCGTCCTTTCCGGTGCACCCAGCGATTGACCTCGAGTCCGCCCACAAAAAGCATAGGTGGCGAAAATGGCGCCTTGATCTGGAACACCGGACCGTATTCTTGCGCAAGGTCTGAAAACAGCGCCGGAATGTTGCCGGATCGCACATGCGGATTGCGCAGCAGGTAGCGCCATCGAACCGTCGGGTACTTATTGACGCCGACCATGCGCTGAACCCGAGGGTTGACGATGTTGTGCTTGACCGCTTCGGCGACCGTACGCCCTATAAGGTCCAGGTTGCAGATTTGCTCAATCCGGCGTTCGGCTTCCGCATCCAGGTCGAACATGAATCGAAGCACGTCGCAGGCGTTGGCGAGACCGACGATGATGGCGTCTCTCGGATCCGGTATCGAATCGGTCAGAACGATCGCGGAAATGCGTGCCTTGACAAACTGGCCGACCGTGCCCTCCTGAGGCGCGCCATGCAGTGCCGAGTGCAACTCGGTCGCGGCCAGCGTATAGAATTCGCCGTCATGATGCTCCAGGATTTTCAGACTGAGCAAACGCTCCAGCGTCAGGCTGATGACCGACTCGGCATGGGCCACGAGCCGTTCCACCCAGAATCGGGTATCCCGATTTGACTCGCTTTCGACAATTTCCTTCAGAATGGGATCAAGTGCTGGATCTCCGGTTTCGGTCGGATCAAGGAGGTGCAGCGACGTCATGTCCGTATCGATGCGCGAAAGAAGCGAGAGTTCCGCAAGAACGGCACCGATGATGGCGCAATTCATGTTCCAGCCCGGCACTTGGTGAAAGTAGCCGGTCGACTCGTTAAAGAGCGTCAAGACAAACTCATCTACCAAGTTCAGAGGCCGGGTCGTCAGGTCATCCCTGGCGGCATCCATCAGTCATGACCTCCAAATGTCCGACAATGCGGCGGGACGCGGCGAGGTCCAGATGCAGGAATTGCAGCGTCGCTCGGTCGGAAACCAACGGACAGCAGCAAGTGAAACGCACTCAAGGGGACGCTTGGGCCAACATGCACTCTGCCAGGAAATGTCGCGGCAGTGAAGCGCACCGACGCGATCCGGAAACCGGGATTGGATATTGCGTTTCATTGCCCCACTTCCGCTCCAATGTGCAAAGCCGGACCTTTTTTGGGGACAGGAGCGGCAACCTCTTCGAATTTCCGACCTTTCACTTTCCTCGGGAAACCTATGCCTTTTTTGCCAGCAGGTCAACACGTTGCATCCCCAATGGGGCGCGTCGGCCTGGCTCCGCACCTTTCAACACGTCTGCGAATTCAGTGAATCGCGTGCACGCAAACCTCATGGCTTCATTGCTGCAGTTGGCCAAATGATCGCATGTCCGGGGTGTTCTGCTTGAAGGCGTGCTGCAAGAGTGGAAAGCGGGTCGCACTTGCTGCAATGAGACCGGCGGACCACCATGTTCCCGCGTTGCCGAAAAATTACTTCAATTGCCTCGCGCAGCCGTGCAACGGGATTCGCTGCCTCTATGGTTCCATTCCGTCTTGAGCGATGGATCAGGTCGCGGGTCGTTGCGCCGTCGCCGTGACCCGTTTGGCTCCTCGAGCACGTGACGGTGGCAGGTTGAAAGGTGCATTGCTCACCCGCAACACATGCAACATTCCTTCGGACATTGCGCACGACGGGCAGGCGCTGACCAAGGAGGGGAAACATCTACGAAATTCTAATGGGCCCTGGCCAGCCGCACCAGACTCCGATTCCAACGACACCGACCGATCTGCGATCGTTCACGTCCGTCTTTCCATTCCCGCTGCGGCCTGTCTCTACCGAACCCGCCGGAGTGCTGCCGAAGTGAAGTCGCCCGCGTCAAGATCGGTTCCAAACTCGTAGTCCGACCACAGCAGTTCGGTGCTCTTCCCCGTGAGGTGGTTTGTCATCGTGAGCTTGCCGGCACGCCAGAAGCGTCCAAGATACTGCTTGTAATCTTCAGCGACCATCGTCTTGAGATGCGCATTCCTGCGGTCGTAGAACTCAACCTTGACCGTGCGATGCTCCCCGTCCAGCCAGACCAACTGTCGCGAGTAGCCCGAGTCCTTGTTGACCGGAACGCGCTCGCTGACCGTGCATTCGCTGGAACCGCATCGCTCCTTGCGCAGATAGCGGTGCGTGAATTTCTCGACTTCAGTCGTTCCCATGTCCTCATAGGAGAACTCGCTTCCCATGAAGGAACCGGACTGACTCGAAGAGCTGATACGCTTGACCCGCTTCAGGGAAGGAAGATAGAGCCATTGTCCGTCCGCCTTCCGCTTGAACGAATGAATGAGAAACCCGGTGCCCCTGACATCACGCGGGCGGTCGAAGACGATCAGTGTGCGGTCTCCCTCGCCAGCCACCTCGAGGACCTTCATGCGGAGCTCCCGACGGCTCTCCTGTCCCCGCTTGTTGCGGAGAATCATCTCAAGGCTAGCCGTGAAGTTCCCGAAGCCTCTCTGGCTCTCGCGGGCTTCATTGGCGATCCTGAGCCCGGCCTGCTCGGCACTTTCTGCTGCGTGTCCGGTCGGCGGCTCCAGCAAGAGGGCCGTCAAGGCGAACAGGATCACCGGCAGCACTTGGCTGAAACGAAAACGAGACACGTGCATCTTCACTTCCTCCTTTGGCGGCATCCGAGTCAGCAGTTGCCAGCGCACAATGACCATAGGCAACGGCACTGACAAAGCGATTGCGCTGCACCCGGAATTTCCGCCAACATCCGAACCTGCCCTTTCCTGCTAGCACGGGCCCCGCCGTGCATCAAGCGTCGGCCATGCTTGCGCTTACGACGCGGAAGAGGGCTGCCGCCGTGAACGGCAGTCCGTGATTTCCGTGGCATGATTGCCGCTCCGGCTGCCGATTGGGCCCACAAATCGGCGCTGTCCCCATGATTTTCGTGACGTCACGACGAGCAGCTGGAAGTCGTCCCGTGGGTTCCACTTGCCCTCCGGCATGGAACGGGATGCCTTCGCCACGGCGCACGAACGGTCGGTGCGCCGCGCTCAAGCCTTTCCATCTGGGCACGTCACGCCGCTGTCTCAGTGATCCACCATCCCTGAAACAAGCCACACAGAAACGCTTGGGCCGAACTTGCGTCCGCCAAGCAAACGCAGTTCTCCAAAGCGTGCTGGACCTGTCGAGTCAGCGCGCTTTTCGGAATCGCCACCCATACATTATGCGACCGTAGAAGTTGAACCACTTCCTCGCTTCAGGGTCGTGGAACGGATAGTCGGCTCCCAGCTGTCTTGCGGTGACGAGCCCTGAAACGAAACAGGTTTCCTGGCTGTTTATCAACGTGTGTGCACCGCAGTGCCAAGTTCCTCGCTTGCCCTGAACCAAGCGAAAGCAATGGATAAGAAGCGCTATGTGCCGAACGTCATGAACGACATGCTGGAACCACCACCTCTTCACGATCTTGCTCTCGTCAATTCGGCTTGTCGGGTTGTAGGTCACAAGGCACGGCTTGTCTGATCGCTTGGCCCACGGCTGCTGGTTGTGCATGATGTAAGTGATCTCGTAATTGTCCGGCCTGACGCCGAATTGCTCAATATGGTTGCTCCGGGTTGAAATGGGCTTGGCGGCAATGTCGGGCAGCACCGAGGCATCAGAGTGAACGACCGTATGGTTATGCAACTCGCTTTCGTATCGAATTCCTGAAAGCAGCCAGCGTTCAATGAAATTTGGATTGTCCAGGATCATCAACGTCTGGTTCGCATTGCAGGCAAATATGACGTCATCAAACAGTTCAGCCTGCCCGTTTTCATCCTCAACCACCACGCCTGCCCCGCGCCTGAATACCTTCCTGACCGGCCGCTGAAGGCATAGCTTGTCCCGGAAACCGGCTGACAGTTCCTCGTATATCCGCCGGGTCCCTTGGTCCCAGGTCTGCATCGGCGTAGCGGTCTCGATGTCAAAGAACTCCAGATAGCGAGCGAACAGGGATGCGGGCATGTCGAACACGTTTGTTGCCATCAGGAAGTTCACGAACATCGGCTTCAGTATCTTGTACCGGAAGTCGCCGGAAAAACCGCCCAGATTGAGAATGGCACCCATGCTGACGTAGTTGAACGGATTGAGGAAACCGAGCAGCTTCGACCTTGTTCGATTGAGTTGGCCAAACCATTTCAGACATCCCAGCAGCCTTTGGAATTTCTCGATTTCAGCTTGGCATTGCTTCCTGATGTCGGACTCCAGATCATGTGCGTAAGTGCCACCACGGTACCTGACGCTGTAACTGAAAACCGTATCAACGAGTTCAATGTCGAACTGCCGCATGAGAAGGAGAATGTGATGATAGACCGACGGAATGAGCGCCGTTACGGAGATGTCGAAGGGAATTGACGTCCCGTCGTCCTGCGGCATGTCGGCTGTTATGGCGTTTCCACCAACCTGGTCCTGGGCTTCATACACTCGAACCTCAAACCGGTCAGGATGCTGACTCAGCGCCCATGCGGCCCCAAGACCCGAGACTCCGGCTCCGATTATGGCGACCTTTCTCGGTTTCAACGTTTCGTCATGTTCTTTCACGTCCCTTGTCTCCAAAGGTGCTTTGCATTGCGTTCAACGGCGTCAGGACAACACTGTAGCCGGCAAGCTTCCTTTCTGCCTGGACTTGCAGGAATTCGCATTGGTCTGAACGCGGCCGCTTCTTTTCGGGATCATAGACAATATGTCCTGAAGCAGCCAAGCAGGCACCAACAATTGGGCGACGATGTCATGCTTGGCCGGCACTGCAGCCAAATTGCTTGAGCCAGGAGTCCGATGGCCAGCCTTGGATGCAGCGCTCCACGACCGGAAAGCGCGCCGACCATCCCGGGGAAACGCCTGCATGCACATCTCTTCCGAGCAACAGGCGGACGAAACTGGCTTCGACACGCCCTGCCGAGACGCTCGGAAATGCGGGCGCTATGGACGTGCCTTCCGCGATTCCCGCTTGCGAAGCCATGACGGCCCGTCCAATGCCGGTCCCAGAGATCGCTCATGTCAATTCAGGACAGTGGGAGCCTGTTGCCAAGCCAGGAACACGTGCAGGCGCTCGGAGAAGGCGTGACAGCCCGTTCCGCGGTCACTGATTGAGGATCTTTCTGCGCTCCTTCCGGCCGCCCGGCAGGGATCTGACGTCTTTCCTGGGCCTTGCGAATTCTCTCATTCGTCCATCCTTGGTCCCGGCAAACGGCCCCGCGAAGCTCGGGAAGTCTCCAAGGGACCACGCACTGCCATGCATGAACGCTCTGCGGCGCCGGCCGGCCTGGATCCGGCCACAGCGTTCGCCTGTCTCAGAAATGCCCGACCTCGCTGCCGGGTGTCGCCACTTTCGAGAGCAAGTCAAGGACGTAACCCGCAACTGACCGAAAGCAAATGAGCACCGCTTCGTCGTCGCCAGCGAACCAGAAGGCCGCAGGGACCTGCGCCAGCCTCGTACGTCTGACGCGCCCCGGCGGAAAGCTGTTCTGCCGAAGATCGGCAGGCGAAAGCTTGGCCAGAACCTCGCGAACCGCCGGCCCTTCGCCGCTCAGCCGAAATACGGCGCGCGCATCGGAAACGTTCGCGACAAGCGCATGCAGTCCGCCAAGCGCTTCCTTGAGAGTTGCCACGGTCGCTTCGGCCTCGTCATGTGCACACAGAATCATCAGCTCATCCGGTGACATCCAGAGAGCGCCGTTTCCCAGTTCACCGGCGAGCTCCCCGGTGCCAGGCGGTTCGATTCCAGCGCCTTTCAGCGCCGAAACAACGTCCGTGTCATCAAGATCGGCTCTGAGCAGGATCATGCCAGCCAGTCCGGCATCATTGATCGTGACGAACCCGGAGCAAACCGCGCCGTCAAGAGGCGTGACGGACTCAGGCATTTTGCCTCTCTCCATCCGGGTCATGAAATACAGGGCTCACGATCCTTGCCCTGACCGGTTCCCCGTCGATGGCAGGAAACTCAAGGATCTCGCCCATCCGGTCCGGCCCGCGTTCGACAAGGCCCATGGCTATGCCCCGGTCAAGCGTTGGCGAATAGTATGTCGAGGTCACGCGACCCTGGGTCCTTCGCTGGCCGTTCGCGTTCACGCCCTTGTCTGCGGCGTACGCCCCGTCGGGAAGCACTGAACCATCAAGCGTTTCAAGCCCAACCAGCCTCCAGCGCAGCGGGTCGGCCATGTGCTCGCGTTCCTGTGCCCGCTTTCCGAGAAAGTCGTCCTTCCCTTTGGAAATCGCCCAGTGAAGCCCGAGATCCTGCGGAATCACCGTGCCGTCAGTCTCGTCCCCGATCATGATGAAGCCCTTCTCGGCGCGCATGACATGCAGGGCCTCGGTTCCGTAAGGCGTGATGCCGAACGGCTTGCCTGCCTCCAGGAGCCTGTTCCACAGCGCCTGGCCCTGTCCGGACGGCGCGGCAATCTCGAAGGACAGCTCGCCCGAGAAGGAAATGCGAAAGATGCGCACGGGAACGTTGCCGAGCGCACCGTCCGTCCATGCCATGAAGGGAAGCGCCTCCTTGCCAAGGTCCGTTGTCGGCCCGAGAGCGTTCAGCACGTCCCGTGACCTCGGACCTGCCACCCCGATCTGGGCAAACTGTTCGGTGACGTTGGCAACGTATGCCTTCCAGTTCCACCATTCCGTCTGGAGCCACTCTTCCATGGATGCATGGATGCGGTCCGCTCCACCCGAAGTCGTGTGGCACAGCCAGGTGTCGTCATCGAGTCTCGCCACAACGCCGTCGTCGACCAGGAACCCGTTCTCCGAGCACATGAGGCCGTAGCGGCATTTGCCGGGCTTCAGCGTGGACATCATGTTGGTGTAGAGCATGTCCAGGAACCGGCCTGCGTCCGGGCCCTTCACGACAAGCTTGCCCAACGTGGAGGCATCGAGAAGCCCGACCCCTGACCGCGTTGCCTGCACTTCCCGCTTCACCGCTTCGTGCACGCTTTCGTCTTGCATCGGATAGGCGTAGGGACGCCGCCAGTGCCCGACCGGTTCCCAGTGAGCGCCGTTTGCATCATGCCACTCGTGAATCGGCGTCTTGCGCACCGGCTGAAAGAGCTCGCCCCGAGCCTCGCCCGCGATCGCGCCCATGGTCACGGGCACGTAAGGTGGACGGAAGGTCGTCGTGCCGACCTCCTCGATCGGCGCCCCCAGTTCCCGGGACAGAATCGCCAGACCGTTGATGTTGCTCAGCTTGCCCTGGTCCGTCGCCATGCCAAGCGTCGTGTACCTTTTGGCATGTTCGACGCTTTCGTAGCCCTCGCGCGCCGCCAGTTCGATGTCGGATACCTTGACGTCGTTCTGGAAATCCAGCCACGACTTCGCCCGCCTGGAATATGGCGCGCGGGCGGGCACGAGCCAGACGGGTTCCATGGGATGGTGCACCTCGTCCTCGCCTTCGGGAGCACGATCGGGCTTCCCGCTGCGGCCCATGCCAAGCGCTTGCCCAGCTGACACCCCTGCCGCGTGGGCGCTCTCAAGTGCCGCACCCGCGTGCATTGCCCCGTTCGCGGTGCCGGCAACCTGCATCATGGTCACGCCGTTGGCTCCGGTCGGAGGGCGTGCCCGATCCGGCACGAAGTGGGCTTGCTCGTCATTCCATGAAAGCTTGCCTCCTGCATGGCACCACAGGTGAACGGCCGGTGACCAGCCGCCCGACATCGCGACGCAGTCCGCCTGGATCTCGTCGATCACCTCTCCGTCGCCATCCTGACTGCATACCTGAACCCTTTCGACACGGTCCCGGCCGACAATTCCGGCAATGCCGCAGCCGAATCTCACGGTCAGGCCCGCGTCACGTGCGGCCTTTGCAAGAGGACCGGTCGCCTCCTGCCGGGTATCCAGAATTGCAGGAACACCAAGACCCGCCTCCCGCAACGCCAGTCCGGTCCGATATGCGTCGTCGTTGTTGGTCAGGATCACCGTCCTCTCGCCGGGAGTCACGCCGTAGTTGACAACATAGTCGCGCACTGCGCTTGCCAGCATGCAGCCTGGACGGTCGTTTCCGGAAAAGCTCAAGGGACGTTCAATGGCCCCTGTCGCCGCCACGACCTGGCCGGCCCTGACCTTCCAGAGACGGTGACGCGGCACCGAATGATCAGGCGCGTGATCGTTCAGGCGCTCATGAAGCAGGACGTATCCATGGTCATGGACTCCGACTCCGGTCGTCCGTGACCGCATGCGCACGTTCGGCATGGATTGCAGCGACTTCAGAGTGGTCCCGGCCCACTCCTCGGCGCTCAGCCCGTCAATCCTGACACCATCGACCGGGGCCCGGCCGCCCCAAGTGGAGGCCTGCTCCACCAGAAGCACGTCCACACCTGTCTTCGCAGCCGCGGACGCCGCGGCAATCCCAGATATTCCTCCCCCAATAACAAGTATGTCAGTGGTTATGTTAAAGTGCTCGTAATGATCGGCGTCTCGCCGCTTCGGCGGCTTTCCGAGACCGGCGGAAAGCCGGATCGCCGGCTCGTACACGTGCTTCCAGAAGGCGCGCGGCCAAAGGAATGTCTTGTAGTAGAAGCCTGACGGCAGAAACCTCGACAGCACGGAGTTGATCGCACCGACATCATGTTCCAGACTTGGCCAGTGATTCTGGCTCCGGGCCTCGAGCCCCTCGAACAACTCCGTGGTCGTGGCCCGGACATTCGGCTCGAAGGAGCCGTCGCGACCAAGGCCCACCAGCGCGTTGGGTTCTTCCGGCCCGCTCGTGACGACCCCCCTGGGACGGTGGTACTTGAACGATCGCCCCATGAGCACCTGCCCCCTGCCCAAAAGCGCGGATGCCAGCGTATCGCCGGAATATCCCCGCATTTCCTTGCCGTTGAAGGAAAACCCAAGCGGTCTCGACCGGTCGATCAGGCGACCGCCCTTTGGGAGGCGACGGCTCATGATTCATCCTTCCAGCGCCACCCGGGCACTTTGGTCGAGATCACATCCTTGATCTCTTGCGGAGGCTCGTGGACCTGCGCCGGATAGGTTCCGTAGACCTCAAGCGTCACCGTGTTCCGCGCAGCGTGGAACCACTTGCCGCAACCGTAGGCGTGACGCCAGCGCTCGAAATGAACACCCTTGGGATTCACGCGCATGAAGAGATAGTCCTCGAGTTCGTCGTCGGAAGAGCCAGGCCCGAAACGCTTCAGATGCGCCTCGCCGCCAGGTGCGAGTTCGGTTTCGTCGCAGCGGATTCCGCAATAGGGACAGGCCAGGATCAGCATGTCATGCCCCTGCGCGTTCCTGGTCGGCGCAAATGC
>VYCX01000468.1 GCA_009843725.1 Boseongicola sp. SB0675_bin_26 | reverse complement strand
GGGCGGGGGCCCCGGGCCCTCGTGCGCGCGGGCGGGGGGGGCGGGGGCTGGGCGGGGGGCCTCCATTGGGAGCCGCGCCCGGACCGGCGGCGGGGGCCGACGATATCCATGCGCCAGGCCTACGGCGGGCCGTCCTCGGGCGGGCTGGACGCGCTGTTCCTGCCGGATCCGCTGGAGGGCCGCGTGGGCGGCATTGACGGATCGCGCGCCTCTTTCGAGGCTGCCTACGGCCTGTCCGTTTTCGGGGGGAGATTCACGGGCACGCCGCACGCCGGGTGCGGGTTCTCGGGCGAGGCGCACGACTGCAACGTCGGCTGGCGGCTGACGCCGGAGACGCGAAGCGCACCTGACGTGTCGATCGGGGCGAAGGCCACGCGCAGCGAGAGCGGTGCCGGAGACCCGGAGAGCGTCTTTGGGATCGAACTGAACGCGCGGTGGTGAACGTGGCGTCGGCACCCAAAGGGGAAATCCGGCGCGTCAGTCGCGTCATGGACTGCATTGACGCGGCGGAGGCGGGCATGGTGGCGAAGTCGCTTGTCAAGCACCTGGCCCGAAGCTGTTGCTCGCGAGCCGTCAGTGCCAGCCGTGTATCGCCTTTCGCCATCATTCGCCCGAACGGGCTGAAAGGTTCGGAAGCGCGATCCCGATGCGCTTCAGCGTGTCGTGCCGGCATCCGGGCCGGCTCCAGGCATCGGGCATGTCCGGCCACGCGACAGCAGCCCGGAAATCCGCGCCCCGACCCGTTCCGCCGCCGCCTCGACGTCCCGGTCCGCGACATTCGCGTACCGAAGTGTCATCGAGGGATGGCGGTGACCGAGCAGCCTCGACACGACCGGCAGGGGAACGCCTTCGATCACGCACTGGCTCGCGAAGCTACGTCTCAGGTCGTGCAGGCGCACGTCCTCGATGCCGATCTCGCGCCGGATCCTGTCCCAGAGCTTGAGGTTTCCGGAGATCGGCCTCCACGGGCTCACCGGAGAGGGGAAAAGGAACTCTCCGGGCGCGGCCATCCGCCTGTCCACGATCTCGCGGGCCTCGGGACCGAGAAACACCGTTCTCGGACCCGTCTTGCCGTCGTCGAGCCTGAGGCGGTCGCCGTGGACCTCGCGCCTTTTCAGGCGGACGATCTCGCCTTTGCGACAGCCGGTGAGAAGCAAAAGACGGACTATGTCGGCCTGTACGCTACCGGGGCCTCCGGCATGCATGTCAAGCGCGGCGTTCAGTTGCCGAATCTCGTCCCGCGACAAAAACCGCGAGAGCCTCGACCGCCGGTTCCGGAGCACGGATGCTGCCGGGCTGAAATCGATCAGGCCGCGCTCCATGGCGAAATTCAGGCTCTGGCGAAGGATCTGCAGGGTGAAGTTCGCGCCGCCGGGAGCGGACGCGCTGTAGGCGTCGAACCAGTTCTGGACGTCCTGTCGCGTGATCCGGTCGAGCCGCAGCGACCCGAACGCGGGCAGGATCCTGCTCTTCAGGACGCAATCCCGTCCGCGGATCGTCGACGGCTTGCATCTTCCGGACCAGGACTCTCGCCAGACGCCCAGGGCGAACTCCCGGTAGGTCGGCACGTCCCTGGCCGGCGCCACCCCTTCGGCCAGCAGCCGGAGGCTTTCCCGGCGCGCGTCCTCGACGGAAACCAGGCCGCAGCGGCCAAGCGACACCTTCCTTCCGCCGATGGCGCAGGTCCAGGTCTTCGTGCCGGACGGATAGACGCGGACGCACAGGGCCGGAACCATCTTGTCGTGAACGGAGTATTCGCTCGCGGACGGCTTCAGCCGCCCCGCGCGTGCATCTGTCAGCCGGACCCGGGTCATGTCCGCCTCTCCGAGAGAACAGCGCCCATCGCGACGGCGGCCCTCTCCGCGTCGGCCTCGGCATGATGGGCGTACCTGAGCGTGGTTGCCGGATTTGCGTGCCCGAGCAGCCGACCCACCGCGGGGACAGTCTCTCCGCTCGATATCGCAACGCTTGCGTACGAATGTCTCGTGTCATGGAGGCGAACGTCCTTAAGGCCGGCTTCCTTCCGGATCTCGGCCCACGCGTTGATGAGCGTCATCCTCGGCATCGGACCTTCGATCCTTTCGGCGGGAAAGACCCAGGGCGACGTGCGGGAAATGCCGTCGAGTACCTCGCGGGCCGCCGACGACAGCCAAACGGTGCGGGGACCCGTCTTGCTGTCGCGCAAATGGATGTGCCCGTCGCGGAAGTCCTTCCAGCGAAGGGTCCTGATCTCGCTCGACCGGCAGCCGGTCAGCGCAAGGAGCCGGATGATCGAGACCGCAGGCGACGGCTTCGTCCCGCGCAGCGCCTTGCCGAGCTTGCCGAACTCGGCATCGGACAGGAACCGGTCCCGGTTCAGCCTGCTGTACCTCCTGATCCCCACGCACGGGTTGCTGCCCTCCGGGCGCAGGCCGTCGGCCTCGGCCACCTTCATGATGACCGACAGCACGGGCATGGACCTGTCCGCAGACACTGGCGTCGCATGCATCGAGGCGAACCAGTCGCGCACGTCCTGCGACGTGATCTCCGCGATCTGCCGTCCCCGGAACCAGGGCAGGATCTGCTTCCGGAGATAGTGCCGGTTCTTCGCGAGCGTGCTCCGCTTCCAGTTCCTGCCGTGCCGACGGAACGCCGTTTCCGCCACGGCCTCGAAGAGCGTCTCATCTTCCAAGGCCGGCCGCCCCGATCGGATCGAGGCAAGCATGCCCCTTGCCTTGTCCCGCGCCTCGGCGACCGTCATGCCGTCGGGATCGCCGACGATCCTCCACGTGCGTCGGCCTTCGTGCTGATGGTGAAGGAAATAGCGCTTCCCGCCGCTCGGCAGGACCCTGACGCCGAACCCCGAGAGCACGGTGTCCCGGACGTTCCTGACGGCCTTCTTCGGACGCAGGTCGCGGACCCTCGCGTCGGTGAGTCGAATCCTTGACATGATTCCCTTCCTCCTTCCGGTTGCGGGAACGGGAGGAAACACGTACGATTCCACCCGAAACCGCGATTTTGAGATAAAAATAAACTATATTTCAATGTCTTAGCACCACAGGTGCGGTCGATGGTGTCCGCCATGACGCTTGGCATCGTGGTCGACGACACGGTGCATTTCCTGAGCAAGTACCGGCGCGCCCGACGCGAGCTCGGATGCGCGCCCCCCGACGCGGTTCGCGTCGCGTTCCGCACCGTGGGCCGCGCCCTGCTCACGACCTCTCTCGTGCTCGTGGCCGGCTTCGTCGTGGTCAGCCTCTCCAGCTTCGAGATCAACGCCGGGATGGGCAGGCTCACGGCGCTCGTCATCGCCCTCGCGCTCTTCGCCGACTTCTTCCTGCTCCCCCCGCTGCTCATGAAGATCGACACGGATTCCGACAAAGGCCCCGGCGCTGGCAGCAATGTCGCCGGACGCGCAACTCGGCGAAAGCGCGATTGGACACCGCCATCGTCTCCGTGATGAAGGGGCTCGGGTCGCGGCACTGCCGAATGCCCGGCGATAGGCAAGGTTCGGGCCCGGTCGTCAGGCATGCCGGACCTGGTTCGGTGCGAGGACGGCCGCTTGCGGAAGGCGCGCAATCGGGAAAGACATCCGAGGAGCCGGGTCCGAGGATCGAATCGATCGGGTGATTCCTCCAACTGCGATTGCCGAGGGCATTTCGAACGAGGGGCTTGACTTGCGGGGCGTCGCCGACGATAAGCCGGGCCTCTGGCGGGCGATGCCCGCCATTGATGCTTGAATAACGCCCTCATCGGGCGCGCAGTTCGAGGCGGCAGATGCCCAGAACGCCGGAGCGACCGGGGCCGAAGAACGCGGGAAGATGGAAGGAAAGCAGATGTTTGCGGTTCTCAAGACCGGCGGCAAGCAGTACCGGGTCAAGGCCGGTGACATGCTCCGCGTGGAGAAACTCGCTGCCAGCGCCGGCGAAGTGATTCAGTTCAACGAGGTCCTGATGGTTGGTGCGAATGTCGGCACGCCTTTGGTCGACGGGGCTGCCGTGCAGGCCGAGGTCGTGGACCAGATCAAGGGCGAAAAGGTCATCAACTTCGTCCGCCGCCGCCGCAAGAGCTCCTCGAAGCGCACCAAGGGACATCGCCAGAAACTGACGCTCGTCCGCGTGACGAACATCATCGAGACGGGGGCCGGACAGTCGGGCGTGAAGCCCGCCGTGGGCGCCCGGTCCGCCGCGGAAGTTGCGGACGTCGCGGCGAAGCCGAGGAAGCCCGCCAAGAAGGCCAAGGACCAAAAGGGCGAAACGCAGGTTGCAACGAAACCCGAACCAAAGGCCAAGGCTGAACCGACGGCAAAGGGAACGGATGCGCCCGCGAAGGCAGCCAAGAAGGACGATCTCAAGAAGCTCGCCGGCGTGGGCCCGGCCCTCGAGAAGAAGCTGAACGATGCCGGCATCACAACGTATGCACAGATCGCCGCCTGGAATGCCGATGAAGTCGCGGAGATCAGCGAAGAACTGGCCCTCAAGGGCCGAATCGAGCGCGACGACTGGGTTGGCCAGGCCAAGGCCCTGACGTCCGGAAAGGAGTAAGCGGGATGGCACACAAGAAAGCTGGCGGATCCAGCCGAAACGGCCGGGATTCGGCCGGACGACGGCTCGGCGTGAAGAAATTCGGCGGAGAGGCCGTCATTCCCGGAAACATCATCGTTCGCCAGCGCGGCACAAAATGGTGGCCGGGCGAGGGCGTCGGCATGGGGAGGGACCACACGATCTTCGCCACCGTTGCGGGCAGCGTGGCGTTTCATAAAGGCTTCATGGGGCGCACCTTCATCTCGGTGCATCCAAAGGCAGGCCTGGCGGAGTAGCCGACGACGCACTCAAGGCGTTCAGGGGTCGGCACATGCACCGGCCCCTTCGTTTTTTGGGGGTGTCGGTTGCGCCAATGCGTTGGCAGACCCATTTGACTAGAGGCTGATCGTTCCATGGGTCGCGGACGATCTGCCTGGGACCAGGGAGGAGCGACCGGTGAAACTCGATACGATAACCAGCCAGCCCGTGATTCAGGCGGATCGTCTGATCCTGCGTCCGCTGCGCCGTTCGGACGCGGCGCACCTGGAGCTCTTCGCGGCTGACGCCCGCGTGGCAAGAATGACGCGCAACATTCCGCATCCGCAGCCGCCTGGGGGCGCAGAGGCATTCGTGGAGCGCGCGCTCGCTGATGACAGGACGGAGGATGTCTGGGCGCTGGACGGCAAGCCCGTCGGCCTTGGCGCGGTGCTGGGACTCATCAGTCTCGAGCAGATGGATCGCGAGCAGTCGGAAGTCTCGTACTGGGTCGGACCCGTGTTCTGGAACACCGGCCTGGCGACGGAAGCGTTGCAAGCCCTGATCGACGCAAATCCTCACAACGACAAGACAATGTTTGCCAGCGTGTTCCAGGACAACCCGGCATCGGACCGGGTGTTGCGCAACACGGGTTTCCAGTATCTTGGTGATGCTGAGACGTATTCCGTGGCGCGCGGCACGACCGTTCCGACCTGGACCTACTTGAGGCGTCTTGGGTGATGCGGCGCAGAATGGCGTTTCCCGTTGAGGGAAGCGCCTGAGGATTTCGAAATGAAGTTCCTTGATCTCGCACGTGTGACGATCCGTTCAGGTTCCGGAGGCGCAGGATGCGTGAGCTTCCGTCGCGAGAAATACATCGAGTTCGGTGGTCCGGACGGCGGCGACGGCGGAAGGGGCGGTGACGTCTGGGTCGAGGCGGTCGACGGGCTCAACACGCTCATCGATTTTCGCTACCGGCGGCACTTCCATGCCCAGAACGGCCAGCATGGCATGGGACGGCAACGAACAGGAAAGAACGGCGCCGACATTGCCCTTCACGTGCCGGTCGGCACGGAGGTCCTGGACGAGGACCAGCAATCGGTACTGGCAGACCTGATGACGGTCGGCCAGCGTGCGTGTCTGGCCAAGGGAGGCAATGGCGGCTTCGGCAACGTGCATTTCAAGAGCTCGGTCAACCAGGCTCCGCGTCGGGCCCTTCCGGGCCAGGCTGGAGTCGAGCGAGAGATTTGGCTCAGGCTGAAGCTCATTGCGGATGCAGGACTTCTGGGACTTCCAAACGCAGGCAAGTCGACCTTTCTGGCGGCAACCTCCAACGCGCGCCCCAAGATCGCCGAATATCCCTTTACAACTCTTCACCCCAGCCTTGGCATGGTCGCCGTGGATGACGACGGGTTTGTCCTCGGCGACATTCCCGGCCTGATAGAGGGTGCCCATGAAGGACGCGGAATCGGTGACCGGTTTCTTGGCCATGTCGAGAGATGTTCCGTGCTGCTGCATCTTGTCGACGGCACCGCCGAAGACGTTGCGGGCGACTGGAGAACCGTTGTCCGTGAACTCGAGGCATACGGGCGAGGATTGGCAGCGAAGCCCCGAATCACCGCGCTCAACAAGATCGATGCGCTGGCGGAGGCCGATCGAGATGCGCGGCAAAGGGAACTGGAAGCTGTTGCCGGACCAGTCATGCAGGTTTCCGGCGTGAGTCGCGAGGGAGTGCAGGATGTGCTTCGTGCGCTCCAGTGCCGGATCGACGAAGGCAAACAGGTCGCGCGGGACGAGGCCAAGGAACTGGCAGCATGGCATCCCTGAGCGAATCATCGCGTGTCGTGGTCAAGGTCGGATCGGCCCTCCTGGTCGAGGACGGCAAGCTGCGTGTGTCGTGGCTGAACTCGCTTGCCGAGGACGTGGCCTGGTTGAAGAGGGACGGAAAGGACGTCGCGCTCGTCTCGTCGGGCGCGATCGCGCTCGGGCGGGCGACCCTTGGCCTTCCTGACGGAACGCTGCCCCTGGAAAAAAGCCAGGCGGCAGCAGCGGTCGGACAGATTCGCCTTGCGCGCGCCTACGAAGAGGTGCTTGCGCCGTTCGGAATCTCGACGGCGCAGGTGCTCGTCACGCTGGAGGACAGCGCCGACAGGCGGCGCTACCTTAACTGCCGGGCGACGCTTGAGCAGCTCCTGGGTCTCGGGGCCGTGCCAATCGTGAACGAGAACGACACCGTTGCCACGGATGAGATCCGCTTCGGCGACAACGACCGCCTTGCCGCCCAGATTGCAGTCACGGTGGGGGCGGATGTCCTGGTGCTTCTTTCGGACGTCGACGGACTTTATTCCTGCAACCCGAAGACCGATGCGAACGCTCGACGCATCGACTTCGTCGACAGCATTACGCCAGAAATCGAAGCGATGGCAGGCGATGCGGGAACCGGGCTGGCGAAAGGGGGCATGAAGACCAAGATTCTTGCCGCCAAGACTGCCGCTGCAGGTGGGGCGGCCATGGCGATCACGAAAGGATCGGTTCTCAACCCGCTGAAATCTCTCGCTAACGGCGCGTCGGCAACTTGGTTCGCAGCGGAGACCGATCCACAGGCGGCACGAAAGCGATGGATTGCGGCGATGAAGCCCAAGGGCGAGTTCCATGTCGATGCTGGCGCCGTGCCCGCGCTGCTTGGCGGCAAGTCCCTCTTGCCGGCGGGCGTAACCGACGTGTCAGGCACCTTTGGAAGGGGCGAGCCGGTGGTGATCCTCGGACCGGACGGATCACGGCTGGGAGTTGGCCTGACGCGATACACGTCGGACGAGGCGGACAGGATCAAGGGTGAACGATCCGGCCGCATAGAGGCGATCCTGGGCTATCCTGGACGGGCGGCCCTCGTTCACCGGGACGACATGGCCATCTGAGCGCAGATTGGACAACGGCATCGGGAAGATGTATCGATTGCCGATGCCGGAAAGGAGCGAGCAATGAAAGACCTTGCGGATGTCCAGGAAATCATGACGGACATTGGCGGACGTGCCCGGGCTGCCGCCATGGAACTTGCAGTTGCGTCGTCCGGGGCAAAGCGGGTCGCCATCGAAAGCGCCGCCGATGCCACCTGGAGGCGTCGCGAGGAGATCATCGCCGCAAATGCGGAAGACATCGCCTACGGTCGCGAAAAGGGCCTTTCTGCGGCCATGATGGACCGGCTTATGCTGGATGAGGGTCGCATCAAGGGAATCTGTGACAGCCTGCGTGACGTGGCCGCCCAGCCCGACCCTGTGGGCGAGGTCATGGACGAGTGGGACAGGCCGAACGGGCTGCATGTCAAGCGCGTCAGGACGCCGCTCGGCGTTGTCGGCATCATATACGAGAGCAGGCCCAATGTCACGTCGGATGCGGCCGCGCTTTGCCTGAAGTCCGGGAACGCCGCGATTCTGCGCAGCGGTTCCGAGAGCTTCCATTCCGCTGGCGCCATTCACGCATGCCTCCTGGACGGCCTTGATGCCGCAGGCCTGCCCAGGGACGCCGTGCAGCGCGTTCCGACCCGCGACCGCTCCGCCGTATCCGAATTGCTGCGCATGACGGATCTTGTCGACGTCATCGTGCCGAGAGGCGGCAAGGGTCTCGTGAGCGTGGTGCAGCAGGAGGCCCGGGTTCCGGTATTTGCCCACCTTGAAGGGGTCGTGCATGTCTATGTCGATGCGGCCGCCGACGAGGAAACAGCCCTTCGTGTGGTCCTGAATGCCAAGACCCGGCGTACCGGAATCTGCGGTGCGGCCGAATGCCTCCTGGTCCACAAGGATGCCTTCACGGCGGTTGGACGGCCCGTGATCACGGCGCTTCTGGAAGCTGGCGTCGAGGTCAGGGGGGACGAATCCGCACTAGCCGTCGAGGGCGTCGTTCCTGCGACCGGCGAGGACTGGGGCCGCGAGTACCTGGACATGAAGATGGCTGTCAAGGTCGTTGAGTCGATTGACCACGCCATTGAGCACATCCGCGTCCATGGTTCGTCGCACACGGATTGCATTATTACGGCCGATGACGGCGCGGCGGAGAGGTTCTTCCGGAACCTCGACAGCGCGATCCTGATGCGGAACGCGTCGACCCAGTTTGCTGACGGAGGCGAATTCGGAATGGGAGCCGAGATCGGCATTGCTACCGGAAAGCTCCATGCGCGCGGCCCTGTCGGCGCGACCCAGCTCACCAGCTTCAAGTATTTGGTGACGGCAGAGGGCGCGATCAGGAGCTGACTTCCTTGCTTCGCGGCCAGGCGCAATGCCGGGCTATCGGCCGGAACGGCATTGCCGTCTGTGTCTCGCCGCGTGCCCGGCAGGGATCATCAAGAAGGCAGCGAACCAGGGACCGCGGCCAATCAGGAAGTTCGCGTCGGCTCGGTTCCGGCGAGAAGGCGCAGCCGGAGTGAGCGCGTGCCCGGTCGCGGGATTTCCTTGTGCCTGCATCGGATTATGGTATCGTGCCGGACCGATACGGAGAGGCCGCGCACGCCGAAAGCCCAACGCGCAATGACAGACGTTTCGTTCCTGCTCATCCCCGGCAATCTCGTCCGGCATCCCCAGCGTCCGGATTGGGGGACCGGCCAGGTGCAGTCCAACATCAACGGGCGCGTCACCGTGAATTTCCCCGAAGAGGGAAAGGTTGTCATCGACGGCGGCAGGATCGAGCTGATCCCGGTTCTTCGCCCCGAATGATGGCTGGCACTGCCTTCGTGGATCTTCCTGCGCCCGGTTGTTCCTTGGCGCCAGCCGTGCCTTGCACGCTCCCGGCGCTTCCTTCAGCACGGGCGGCCGGCGGTTCGAGACGCCAGGCGGTCCATGGATCTTGATGCCGCACACCTGACGCTTGGCCTGGCCACGACGGAAGAGGACCGGCTGGCGGCCGAGCGCCTGCGCTACGAGGTCTTCATCGAGGAACTGGGCGGAGATGGCGACATGATCGATCACGACGGCCGGTTCGAACGGGACCGTTTCGATCCGGACTTCGATCACCTGATCCTTGTCGACGGCAACCGGGACCGCTCGACCCTCGATCACGTGGTGGGTGTCTACCGCCTGCTGCCAGGAGGCCGTCGGGACAGGTTCTATTCCGAGGACGAGTACGACATCTCCTTGCTCGTCGAAAGCGGCAGGAAGCTTCTCGAACTTGGCCGCACATGCGTGCGGCAAGGCTATCGGGGCGGCCTTGCGCTGCACTTCCTCTGGACCGGCCTGGCCGACTACGTGCGCGAGCGGGACATCGAGATTCTCTTCGGTGTCGCGAGCTTCCATGGCAGGGACATTGACGCGCTTGCCGAACCGTTGTCGCATCTGCGCCATTCCTATCTGGCGCCGCCCGGACTCAGGGTGCGCGCGCAGGAAGACGTTTATCAGCCAATGGACTTGCTTGCGCCGGAAGAGATCGACCGGGTTGCTGCCATGCGCGCCACGCCCGCATTGATCAAGTCCTACCTGAAGCTCGGCGGGTTTGTCGGGGATGGCGCCTTCGTGGATCACAAGTTCAACACGACAGACGTATGCCTGGTGATCGACATTGACCTGATGAAGCCCGCTGCTCGCGCCCGCTATTCGAAGGGCTCCGAAACATGAGCGACCCGACCTGGCGTTCCGACATTGCACCTGACATGTTCAGGCCCGGCTTTCTCGGCTGGCTGCTTGTCGCCGTCAGAGGGACGGTTCTGGGCACTCTGGTGTTCGGCTGTTTCGGGATCCTGCTTTTGGTCAGGCTGGCCGAGCGTCCGCTCTTCGGCCGTCAACGGCCCTGGACGCCCCAGATCGTGGTCTTTGTCTGCCGCAACGCGTTTCGCGTTCTCGGCATTCGCCTGGAAATCAACGGCGCTCCGGTGAATCGTCCGGGCGTGATCGTGTCGAATCACAGTTCGTGGCTGGACATATTCACGCTCAACGCTGCGGGGCCACTCTACTTTGTCGCAAAGTCCGAAGTGGCCAGATGGCCGGGCATTGGATGGCTGGCGCGGGGCACGGGCACCGTATTCGTACAGCGGGAACGGCGGGAGGCCGGGAACCAGAAGACGGTCTTCGAGGAGCGTCTGGCGGACGGGCACCGGATCCTGTTCTTTCCGGAAGGCACGTCGAGCGATGGCCAGCGCGTCCTGCCATTCAAGTCGACGCTTTTCGCCGCTCTCTTCTCGGATCGCCTGCCTGAACTCTGGGTCCAGCCCGTCACGGTTGTCTATCACGCGCCGCAAGGAGCGGACTCACGCTACTACGGATGGTGGGGCAGCATGGAATTCGGCCCTCATGTCATGAAGACGCTTGGAACACGGCGCCAGGGAAAGGTCGAGGTGACCTGGCACGAGCCGCTGCTTGTCACGGACTTTGCCGGACGAAAGGCGCTTGCGGCAGAGGCGGAGAGGCGCGTGCGGTCGGTCCATCCCCAGGGATCAGCCGAGTGCGTGGACGAATCCGGCTAGCGTCCTGGCAGGATCGTCCTGCCGCCAGACTTCCTCGCCAATTCCGATGAAGTCGGTGACCGGAGCGAGGCTTGCCGCAAGGCCGGTGTCGAGATTGCCTTCCGCCACGACAGGCAGCTCGATCATCTCTGACCACCATGCGAAGAGATCGGGTTCGGCCAACGTGCCATCACCGAGCGCCGACGCGCCGACCGGCCCGAAGGCCACGTAGTTGGCGCCGGACTCTGCCGCGTTCATGCCGTCATGGCGAGAGGCGTGGCAGTAGGCTCCGACGATGGCGTCCTTGCCAAGCGCTTCGCGCGCCTTCCTGACCGATCGTGACCCGTCGATGAGGTGCACGCCGTCAAGCCCATGATCTCGAGCGAAGACGAGATGCGATTCGATCACCACTGCCACGTCGCGGGCATGCGCCGCCTCGCGCAATGCATCGGCTGCGCGCGACAGCCGGATCTCGTCTTGGGTCGCCATGGAAAGGCGCAGGCAGGCGATTTCATGCGCATCCAGAACGGCGGACAGTTGATCCCGGAACGTCAAGAGATCAAACTCCGGCGGAGTCAGCAAATAAATCTGTGGCTTGTCCGAACCGGCCATCCGGCGTCTCCCGGGTTTTGCGCCAGAGGATATAGCTGTTTGCGATATGCGAGGGAAGGTTGGCGATCCTCTCTCGCGGAGTGCCATGGCCCAGGTCAGCCATGTGCGCGAACCGTAGCCTTTGCCAGTTGGCCGCAGTTCTTCGCCGCCGACTTGTGTCCGTGCCAGAGGCGTCCTATTTGCCCAACCGTGAGCCAGCCCCTTTTTGTCCTTGTAGAACCCCAGATGGGTGAGAACATCGGCGCCGCCGCACGTGCGATGTGGAATTTCGGCCTGGACCGCATGGTGATTGTCGCGCCAAGGGACGCATGGCCGAACCCCAGGGCGGTGGCCATGGCAAGCGGTGCGGGACGGCTTCTCGACGAGGCGCGGGTGGTCGGGTCAACTTCCGAGGCGGTTTCAGACGCGACCTTCGTGTACGCGACCACTGCGCGCAGCCGGGAAATGAAGAAAGACGTCCTCACGCCTCAGGTCGCCATGGAGGACGCAGCGGCCAAGGTTGCGGGAGGGCAGGACGTTGCCGTGTTGTTCGGGCCGGAGCGGGCAGGTCTCCAGAACGACGATGTCGCGCGGGCCAACGCGATCATTTCGGTGCCCGTGAACCCCGAGTTTCCTTCCCTCAACCTCGCGCAGTGCGTGCTGCTGGCCGCGTACGAGTGGCGCCGCGCATCAGGGAGCGCGCGACGTCGTGTGCGCGATCAGTCGGATCCCTTGCTGGCCTCGCATGCGGAAGTGGAACGGCTTGCGTCCCATTACGAGACCCGTCTCCAGGATGCCGGTTTCTTTTTCCCTCCCGAGAAAGCCGCCGGGATGAAGCAGACGCTCAGGAATCTATGGTCGCGCATGCCGCTCACGCCGGCGGACGTGCAGATTCTTCACGGAATCCTGCGCCAGATGGTTCGCTGGAAGGAGCGCGACGACTGACTGGACGGTCCGCGGACGCCGAATTACGTATTGCTCGAGGCAAGGGGCTGGAGATGAGCACGAAACGCAGCATTTTCGAGGAGGTCGGTGAGGGCGCCGAACGGGTCGCCGTTCCCGCAGGCGGTGCCATAGGCGGCACCAGCAAGGGCGCTCGGGGAGCCATTCGCCTTTGGCTGTCCGCACTTGGGGTACTGGTTGTGCTGATAGTCGTCGTGGGCGGAATGACGCGGCTGACCGACAGCGGACTTTCGATCACTGAATGGCGGCCCGTTGCCGGCGCCATTCCTCCAATGAGCGTCGAGGCGTGGGAAGCGGAGTTCAAGAAATACCGGCAGATTCCCGAGTACCGGCTTCAGAACGAAGGCATGACCCTTGCCGAGTTCAAGACCATCTACTGGTGGGAATGGGGGCATCGGCAGCTTGGTCGCATCACGGGCCTCGTCTGGGCTGCCGGATTCCTGTTCTTTCTTGCTGCGCGCCGCATTCCCGCAGGCTGGACAGGGCGTTTGCTGCTGCCCGGCATTCTTGGCGGAGCTCAGGGAGTGATCGGCTGGTGGATGGTTTCATCCGGTCTTTCCGGCGACACGCTGGACGTCGCTTCCTACAGGCTTGCGGTGCATCTCGGCCTGGCCTTCGTGATCCTCGGCATCATTGCATGGCAAGTGATGCTTCTTGGCCGGAGTGATGTCGGACTCCTGCAAGCGCGGCGCGCGCGCGACGCGCGGCTGCTGTCGTCGGCCACGGGTCTCATGCACCTTGCGTTCCTGCAGATCCTGCTCGGGGCGCTCGTGGCGGGAATCGATGCTGGCCGCACGTTCAATGACTGGCCGGGCATGGCGGGTCAGTTTTTCCCGCCCGCCGCTTTCGACTTGGAACCCCTGTGGTGGAACTTCATGGAGAATGCCGGGCTGGTGCAGTTCATGCACAGAATCGCGGGCTATCTGCTTCTGGCGCTTGGCATCGCTTTCTGGCTCCGAGCCCGAAGATCGGGCAACAGGGCGACCCGTGGGGCGTTCACGTCGGTTCTCGCAATGCTGGTCCTTCAGTTGCTGCTTGGAATCATGACTGTGCTTTATGTTGCTCCTCCAGGACTGGCGGTTCTTCACCAGCTTGGTGCGGTGCTGCTTTTCCTCCTGATCCTTCGGGCACGGTTCCTGGCAAGCTATCCGCTCGATCAATCGGTGAGGGATGCGGCATGAGCGCTTATGACGAACTGATGGCGTTTCAACGAGAGACCGAAGCGCTGGGTCAGGTCATGGGACGGCTGTCCTGGGACCAGGAGACCGTCATGCCGCCTGGTGCAGGCGAGCAGAGAGCGGAGGAAGTCGCCGCCCTTGAAGGCGTCCTGCACCGACGGCGCACCGATTCCCGCATCGGAGACTGGCTCGAGGCGGTTCGCCCGGCAGATGAAGTGCAAGGTCGGCAGGTCGAGATGATTCGCCGAAGCTACGAGCGCAGCCTGCGTGTTCCCGAGGAGCTTTCTGCGGCGCTCGCGCGAACCGGATCGATTTCGCGGCGCATATGGGCCGAGGCGCGGCGGACGGACGACTTCGGCCTCTTTGCGCCGAAGCTTGGCGAAGTTGTTGCGCTCGTGCGCGAGAAGGCGGCGGCGCTTGCCGACGGCGGCAATCTCTATGACGCCCTGCTCGACGAGTTCGAGCCCGAGATGACCGAGGTCGACCTTGACAGGATGTTCGGTGCACTCCGCCCGCGCCTCGTGAACTTGCGTGATCGCATCATGGGGTCGGAGCGGAAGGTTCCGGAACTCGATCACGAATTCGACGAATCCGGCCAGCTCCGGCTTTCGGCCGAGCTGGCAGAGGTGTTCGGCTATGACAGCTCGCGTGGCCGCATCGACAAGGCCGTGCATCCGTTTTCCTCCGGATCCGGCCTTGATGTGCGAATTACGACGCGTACGGATACGAGGGATCCGTTCAACTGCATCTATTCGACGATTCATGAAGTCGGCCATGCCTGCTACGAGCAGGGAATCGACCGGGCCTATCTCCTGACGC
>VYCX01000114.1:4189-14779 GCA_009843725.1 Boseongicola sp. SB0675_bin_26 | reverse complement strand
AAACCACGCTGGTGCCAATTCCGTCCGCTTCCAGAAGCGACCGTGCCTCCAGCGCGACGGAAACCTCGGAGCCGGTGGCGATCAGGACGGCCCGTCGCCGGCCTGAACCGGGACGAGCCAAGGTGTAGGCGCCCATGGCCGTGAGGTTTCTTGACTTGTGCTGTGTTCGCACGGTCGGCAGGCTCTGGCGCGAGAGGGCCAGGACCGTCGGGGTTCGCCGTGACGAAAGCGCGATTTCCCATGCCTCGGCGGTTTCAACCGCATCAGCGGGCCGGATCACGCGGCAGTTGGGCGTTGCGCGCAACATCGCCAGATGCTCGACGGGCTGGTGGGTGGGGCCATCCTCGCCCAATCCGATCGAATCATGGGTCATTACGTAGGTCACGGGCAGACCCATGAGCGCCGACAGCCGAATTGCTCCTCTGGCGTAGTCCGTGAAGCAAAGGAATGTGCCACCATAGGGCTTGACACCGCCATGGAGCGCCATGCCGACCATCGCGGCCGCCATGCCGTGTTCGCGAATCCCGTAGTGGATGTAGCGGCCCTTGCGGTTCGTGGAATCGAATATTCCAAGATCCGGAGTCTTCGTGTTGTTCGATCCGGTCAGGTCGGCCGAGCCTCCGATGGTCTCGGCCACGACTGGATTGATCACCTCCAGCGCCATTTCCGACGCCTTCCGGGTCGCCACCTTGGGCTGCTCTTTCGACAGGGCCTTTTTCAGGGTCCGGACGACGGGAACCAGCCGTTTGTGCGCGCCTCCCGACACTATCCGGTTGAAGTCTGCCTGGCGCGAAGCCGACAGGGTCGCAAAGCGGTCCTGCCAAGCCCTGCGGGCCTCACCGCCACGGCGACCGATGACTCGCCAGGCATCAAGGATGGAACCGGGCACGTCGAACGGCGCATGTGGCCAGCCATAGGCGGCGCGCGTGGCCTCGATCTCGTCCTGTCCAAGGGGCGAGCCATGTGCCGACGCGGTGCCCTGCTTGCCGGGTGCGCCGAATCCGATGACGGTCTTGCACGCGATCATCGTGGGCCTCTTGGATTCGCGGGCCCTGCTCAGCGCACGGTCGATGTCCTCGGGATCGTGCCCATCGCATTCCAGGACTTCCCAGCCCGAGGCCTGAAAGCGCCGCATCTGGTCCGTCATGTCCGAAAGCGCAATGTTGCCGTCAATCGAGATGTCGTTGTCGTCCCAGAGCACGATCAACCTTGAGAGCCGTTGCATGCCCGCAAGTCCGATCGCCTCTTGGCTCAGTCCCTCCATCAGGCATCCGTCGCCTGCAATGACATAGGTGAAATGGTTGACGACCTTCTTCCCGAAACGCGCCCGAAGGGCTTCTTCCGCTATGGCGAATCCGACGGCATTCGAAAGGCCTTGGCCAAGAGGTCCAGTCGTCGTTTCGATTCCCTTGGCATGCCCGTACTCGGGATGGCCTGCCGTGATCGAGCCAAGCTGGCGAAAGCGCTTGATCTGGTCGAGCTTCATGTCCTCGTAGCCGGTGAGGTGGAGCAACGCATAGAGCAGCATCGAGCCATGGCCCGCAGACAGGATGAAACGGTCGCGATCAGGCCAGTCCGGGTCTGCCGCATCGAACTTGAGGTGCCTTTCGAAGAGCACCGTCGCCACGTCCGCCATGCCCATGGGCATCCCGGGGTGGCCTGAATTGGCGGCCTGGACCGCATCCATGGCGAGCACACGAATTGCCGCGGCGCGCTCGAAATGGTCTGGATGCAGTTCCTTCAGGGTCTCGATGTCCATGCTGCCGCCCCTGGCTGGTCCGTATCGCCTAGGTTCTTAGCAGCCAACTTGCCGAACGCAAGGCGAGCCGTGGTGCAACGTTCGGAAAGTGGGTGAAACTGTCGCTGCATGCGCTATGCTCCGGGCGGGCCTTGCTGTCTGCCGTCGATTCGCGATCCAGGCATCAAGTGCTCGGCAGGTGGATTTGCAAGCCAGGAGCAATCATGAATGACACGTCCGAACTTGAAGGCAGAATCCTCTCCGCGCTGGACAGGGCGGAGCTGGCGCTGGACGGGTTGGCCTCGAACACCGAAGATGAAGGCCGGGACGGCGTCATTGACGGGCTCAAGGCTGACGTGACGCGTTTGCAGGAGGCGCTCAGGACCCGGGACGCCCTGCTTCAGCAGATGCGGGCGGTGAACCGGAATCTCAGGGAATCGAACGCTGCGCTGCGTGCGGCCCATGCCAAAGGGCTGGTCCAGGCGGATCTGCTGAATTTCGCCTTGGAAGGCGAACTTGCCGGCCTTCGTGCCACTCGCGATGTGGAGAAGGCGGAGATCGAGGAAGTCCTGGCGATGCTCGAACCTGTGCTGAAGGAGGCTGGATGATGCCCGAAGTTTCGATTCGGATCGGCGAACGGCTCTTCAAGGTGTCCTGCCAGGACGGCGAAGAAGGTGCCCTTCATCAGGCGGCCGGGCTGCTCGACACCGAAGCCAGGACACTTGAGGGTCAGTCCCGGCGCCTTCCCGAAGCGCAGATGCTCCTGATGGCCGGGCTCATGCTGGCGGACAAACATGTCGCTGCCGCAGGCAACAAGCGGCAACTGGAGGAAACGGCTGCGCGGCAGGAGGCCCGAATCAGGGATCTGGAGGGTCAGGTCGAGCAAGGGCGGATGCGGGCTGCGCCACCCAAGGACAAGGTGTCTGAAGCTCTGGCCAGGATTGCGGAACGTGCGGAAGCATTGGCGGAACTGGCCGAGAGGAAGTCGGGAGCCCGTGCATAGCCGACGCCGGTCGTGGAGCCTGAATGAAGGCAGCAACGTCTCGCAGGGTGTCCTGTCTCTGGCCCGTCCGCAGGCCCTGCGGATGCCGCTCAGATTTCGACTTGATCGTCGATGCCTTCGGTCGCAAGCCCGTCGAGGCGTGGCATCAGGTTGAGAAGCGATCGCGTATAGTCTTCCCGGGGCGTGGCAAAGAGCGCTTCTGCATCCTGGATTTCCACCAGGCGACCGTTCTGCATGACGGCGACGCGATCGCACATCTGACGCACCACCGGAAGGTCGTGCGAGATGAACAGCATCGTGAGGTTCAGGTGCTCCTGCAGGTCCTTCAGGATGTTGAGAATCTGCGCCTGGATCGAGACGTCGAGGGCGGATGTAGGTTCGTCGCAGATCAGGAATCTCGGTTGCGTTGCCAGCGCACGGGCAATTGAGATGCGCTGGCGCTGGCCACCGGAAAACTCGTGCGGATACTTGAACCCCGCGGCTGCGCCAAGCCCGACATGTTCCAGCAGTTCGTCGACCCTGTGTCTCAGCGCCTTGCCGGACAGCAGCCCGTGATGGATCGCGGGTTCGGCGACGATGGCGTCAACCCGCATGCGCGGATTGAGCGACGAGTAGGGATCCTGAAAAATCATCTGGATCTGGCGACGGTACCAGGCAAGGGAGCCGGAGCCGCTGACAGGCTGCCCGCCATACAGGATCGTGCCTCCGTCTGCCCTGTGCAGCCCGGCGATCATGCGTGCGACCGTGGACTTGCCGGAACCCGACTCGCCGACGATTCCGAACACCTCGCCTTGGCGAATGTCGAAACTGACGTCGTTCACGGCAACAAGATATTGTCGTCGCGACGGGATGAAGGAGCGCCTCTGCAGGAAGCGCTTGGTAAGGCCGCTTATCTCGAAGAGCGGCTTGGCGGGGTCCGTATCCGCCTTGTTCCAGTTCCGTGCCAGGTCATTGATCCGGAATTCGGTGGCACGTCCGCCATAGGAAATGAGCGGAAACCGGTGCAGTTTCACGTTGGGGCGCGGTACGGCCGCGATGAGCGACCTGGTGTAGGGATGGTTCGGCTTGCCCAGAACGAGCCTGGTGGCGCCTGTTTCCACCACCTTGCCCTGGTACATGACGGTGACGCGATCCGTCGTGTCGGCAATCACGCCCATGTCGTGGGTTATGAGGATCACGCCGACCTGGCGCTCGTTCGCGAGTTCCCTGATGAGATCCAGGATCTGGGCCTGGATCGAGACGTCGAGCGCGGTTGTCGGCTCGTCGGCGATGATGACGTCGGGCTCCGAGCAAAGGGCAAGCGCGATGACAACGCGCTGCCGCATGCCGCCGGAAAACTGGTGCGGGTACTGGTCGAGCCGTATGTCGGGTTCGGGAATTCCGACGCGCGCAAGCAGATCACGCGCCCGCTCGTGCGCTTCCGCGTCGGTCACGTTCAAGTGGGTCGTGATGGTTTCCGTCAACTGCTCGCGAATCGTGAAGAGCGGGTTCAGCGACGTCAGCGGATCCTGGAAGATCATGCTGATCTCGCTGCCGCGGAGGCTCCGCATTGCGGCCCGATCACGTCCCGAGATGATCTCGTCCTTGAGGCGGATCGTGCCGCCCGCAATTCTCCCTGGGCGCTCGAGCAGTGCCATGACGGCCGCTCCAATGGTCGACTTCCCGGCCCCGGATTCGCCGACGAGTCCATGAATCTCGCCGGGCTCGACCGTCAGGCTGGCCCCGTCGACGGCGACGAAGACCTCCCTTCGCGTCGGGAATTCGACCGTCAGGTCAGCGATGTCAAGAAGCGCGCTCATCGGTTGCCCGGCACTGGCATGAGGTGCGGTTGTCGGCTGGCCGAGATCCAGGTCCGTGCCATGCCTATCTCAACTTCGGGTTCAGCGCGTCGCGCAACCAGTCGCCGAGGAGATTCACGGAGAGTGCGAGCGCGAGCAGCGTGCAGGCGGGGAAGAAGAGAATCCACCATTCGCCGGAGAACAGGAATCCCTGGCCGATCCGGATCAGCGTGCCGAGCGAGGGCTGTGTAGGCGGCGCGCCGACCCCGAGGAAGGACAGTGTCGCCTCCGCGATGATGGCGAGCGCAAGCGAGATCGTCGCGATCACCAGCACGGGCGAGAGGACGTTCGGCAGGATGTGGCGGATCATGATTGCGGTTCCCGATCTGCCGATGAGCTGCGCGGCCTGCACGTATTCCTTCTTCGTCTCGACCAGCGTCGCGCCACGCACGACGCGGGCAAACTGGACCCAGTCGGAGAGGCCGATCGCGAGAATCAGCACCCAGATGGCGATCTGGTCCCGGTATTCGACGGGCGTGAACCCCTTGGCGATGCCGAAGATGAGCATGGCGACGAGAATCGCGGGGAAGGTCAGTTGCACGTCGGCGACGCGCATGATGATCGTTTCCGTCCAGCCGCCACGGTAGCCGGCAATCAGGCCCAATGTCACTCCGATCGCCATGCCGAGCAATACGGCTGCGAAGCCCACCAGGAGCGAGATGCGCATGCCATAGAGAATGGTCGAGAAGACGTCGCGGCCCTGATCGTCAGTGCCGAGCCAGAAGCTCTCTCCGGTGAACGCGTTCGGCGCGCCCGGCGCCGTGAACCCGTTCATCAGGTTCAGCGTCGCGGGATCGAACGGGTCATGCGGCGCGATCAGCGGGGCAAGGAGGGCTCCCGAGACCAGGAGCACGACCACGACGAAGGAGACCATGGCGACCGGCGAGCGCCGGAACGCCCATGCCAGATCGCTTTGCCACATCGCCCTGATCCGCAAGGCCATGGGGTTGTGCCGGTGCGGTGCGGTGCGCACGCTTGTCATGTCGCGTTCCCTTCGCCGCGGAGCCGCGGGTCGATCGCGACATAGAGGAGATCGACCAGGAGATTGATGCCGACGAACATGACAGAGATCAGCATGAGGTAGGCCGCCATCACCGGGATGTCGACGAACTGGATTGCGTTGATGAAGAGCAGTCCGACTCCTGGCCACTGGAACACCGTTTCGGTGATGATCGCGAAGGCGATGATCGAGCCGAGCTGCAGGCCGGTCACGGTGATGACCGGGACGAGCGTGTTTTTCAGCGCATGGCGGAAGTTGACGACTCGCTCGGAGAGACCCCTGGCGCGGGCAAAGTTGATGTAGTCCTGCCGGAGAACTTCGAGCATCTCGGCGCGCACGAGCCGCATGATCAGCGTCATCTGGTACAGGCCGAGCGTGATTGCAGGCAGCACTAGCGCCTTGAGGCCGCTCGCGGTGAGAAGGCCGGTCGACCATCCGCCGACATCGACCACGTCGCCACGCCCGAAACTGGGAAGCAGGTCGAGTTCCACCGAGAAGACGTAGATCAGCAGGATGCCTATGAGAAACGTGGGAAGACTGACGCCGATGAGCGATCCGGTCATGATCACGCTCGAGGCCCAGCCGTCGCGTCGAATCGCGGTGAAGACGCCGAGACCGATGCCCAGCACGATCGCGAAGAGACCGCTGACGGCTGCCAGTTCCAGCGTCGCAGGCGCGCGTTCGGCAATGATCTCGGCCACAGGGCGGCCCTGCCTGTAACTGACGCCGAAATTGCCCTGCACCGCGTTCTCGAGAAAGCGCCAGTATTGCACGGGGAACGGCTGATCGAGCCCGAGTTGCGCACGCAGGCGCTCGATGTCGGCCTGTGTGCGCTCCTGGCCAAGCATGTTGTCGATCGGATCGCCCACGAAGCGGAACATGGAGAACGCCACGAGGCCGACGATGAGCAGCACCACGACGGACTGGAAGATGCGGCGAATGATGTAGTTCAGCACTTGGCTTCCCCGCGAGCGCCTCGGCGAAGGGGGCACGGGCAGAGGGCGAATCCGGCCCGCCCGGAGGCGGACCGGCGTTGCTGCGCCTGCAAGGTCAGTTGACCCTCACCCAACGCAGGATGAAGAAGTTGTCCGGTCGCTGCGTCAGTTCGACATTTGATTGGGCGCCCCATACGAGCGGCTGGACGTACATCGTCACGTAGGCATGCTCGTCCTGATAGAGCGCCGTCACCTCGTCCAGCATCGCCTGCCGCTTGGTGTCGTCGATCTCGGACTGGATCATCGGCAGGAGCTCATCGATTCTGGCATTCGAGTATCCCCCGAAGTTCCAGCTGCCAAGCTTCTTCTCGCTGTTCGGGGTGGACGCGAGGAAACGGACCGGATGCTCGTGATCGAAGGTGCCTGGCGACCAGCCGAGCATGTACATGTCATAGTTGTCCTCGCGCAGCTCCGGCCAGTAGTTGCGGACCGGCATCGCGTCGAGTTCGGCCGCGATGCCCACCTGGGCCAGCATGCCGACGACGGCCTGGCAGACAGCCTCGTCGTTCAGGTAGCGGTCGTTCGGACACTTGAGACCGAAGCCGAACCCGTCGGGATAGCCGGCTTCGGCAAGCAAGGCCCTTGCACGGTCCGGATCGAATGCCGGGCGCATGTCATTTGCCGCGGAGAAGCCTCGCATCGCGGGGCTGACAAGCTGGCTTGCCGGTTCGGCGCTGCCGCGCATGATGGTTTGCAGGATGGCAGGCACGTTGATCGCGCTTGCCACGGCTTCACGCACCCGCACGTCCCTGAAAGGATTCGGATCGCCGGTGTTGGGGCCGTATTTCAGGGCTTCCGCCTCGTGGGCGAAGCCAAGCATGATGACGCGGGCCTCGATGCCCCGGATGACCTTGACCGCGTCCTGGCCGGACAGCCGCTCTGCGTCCTGGATTGGCACCGGGTTGATCAGGTCGACATCTCCCGAGAGCAGGGCGGCGACGGCCGTGGCCGGGTTCTGGATGGGCAGGAATGTCGCTTCGGTGATGTTGTGCTCGACCTCGCCCCACCAGTCGCCGAAGGGCCGAAGAACGGTCTCCAGTCCGGGCTGGCGGCCGCTCAGCACGAAGGCGCCGGTGCCATTGGCGTTGAGCGTGGCATGGTTGCCCGATTCCTTGTCCGGCCGGGCCGCGCCGTTCGCTTCGGCCCAGCCCGCATCCATCATCATCCAGTTGGCGATCGAATCCGGGAAGATCGGGTTCGGCACGTTGGTCATGATGTCAATCGTGAAGTCGTCGACCTTGGCAACGTCCGATACGGTCGCGAACCAGCTGCGCACGTCCGACGCTTCCGATGATGCGCGTTCGTAGGAAAAGATCACGTCGTCGGCGTTGAACGCGCTTCCGTCGTGAAACGTGACACCCTCACGAAGGAAGAAGCGCCAGCCCGCCCCGTCGCCGATGGGCTCCCAGTTCGTGGCCAGCGCGGGCTCGATCGACATGTCCCTGCCACGGCGCACGAGTCCCTCGTAGACGTTGTTCAGGAAGCCGAGAACCGGTGCCGAACTCACGGCATGCGGGTCCATCGTCTGCGGGTCGGTGGTGCCCGCCCACCTGAACGATTCGGCATGCGTGCCGGCCGCGATGCCGGTTGCCAATAGGAAACCCAGCGCACCGGTTGAAGCTCTTGCTGTCATGTCATCCCCCTTTGTGTCAGCAGGCGCCACTCTGGCATGTCTGTCGCGGATGGCAAGTCGTGACCATCTCGCATGGACTCATGCGCCGATACAGGAAGGGTGCGCAATGCCTTGCGCCCCGGGCGACGGCGGCACAAGGCCGTGCCAGCGCTGAATCCATCCCTCTCGTCAGTTTCTTGTTCTCTTGCCATGCGGAGGGTCGGCAGACGCGCTTGGCATCATCCGATGCAGCGCGGGCCTGGGATCGGGGGCGTGGTCTGGCATCGGTTCGGGCTGAAGCTCTTGACCTTGTCGGGACCGTACGGCGAGCGGAACGCATTGCAGTAAGGAGTTGCGCAACCCCCTGCCGTCGCGCCAACGGGTGCCGGAAACGCAACTCCATTCCGGAATTCCTGGAGTGCAATGACCGAAGGCATCGAGGGGCCCTCAACGGGGACGTCACGCGAAAGTCGATTTGCGTTGTCCTGGCCGTTGCGGCCCGCGTTGGATGTGGCAACGCGGTGCGGGCAGGGCCAGGTCTTGCCATTCCCGGACACGGCGGCGCATGGCTTCGCGCTAACCGCGCAACGCGGCGTCCGGCGCACGTGAACGGCATGTGCCGGAGTTGGCTCCGGCATGAAAAACGTGCCCGGTGCGAACGCTCCCGCGAGACTCTCGCAAAATGGACAGCAACCGCGCGAGGCCGGTCGCGTCATGGGCATCGCTCCGCAACGCGACCTTCCGGTTCGCCGTCTCTTCGCACGATGGCTCCGAACAGGCAGAGCGAAGCCCGCTGAACGCGGCAGGAGCGCCAAGGAGAACTTGGAGGAGTCGCTTCCGGTCCCGTACGAATGGCATCGGCGGAGCCAGTCTCGGCCTGAAGTCGTGCGGGCGGTGGGGTAGAACGGTAGCGGAAGCTCGTTCCATGCCTTGGCAATGACGTGGCGGTTGAGGGCAAGGGCCTCGGTGTCGGGCAGGCCGATCCGATCACCTTGCTCGGCCGGGATGATCGGCGGCGCTGCTGCAGTCCCCGACATTGGCGAATGCGAGCCGATCTGCGCCGGGTCCGGGATGCAGGAAGCTGGATTGGCGGACGTCCCTTCGGGACTCTCGCTGAGGCCATGGCGTTCGTCTTCAACGTGCCCGTGGAAACGAAGGCGACCCTTCTTGGCGCGGCACCGGAACTGCATTGATCCAGGCAACCCTTGCCGCAAAATCCAGGGATCTTGCCGGTACCATGGATACGCTCGCCGCGTTGGAGTCCGAGCGACAATGGAGCAATTTCCGACTTTTGCCTTCACTCGCAAAATGCGACTTGTCGACATGATCGCCAACTGAAGGCAAGATCGGCATGGCACGACGGAAGATTGTGCCATTCGATGATGCAAAGGCCGAAGGCAAGGGTGCAGCGGTCGTGGATGACTGCATCATGAACGCGGTGCGGCAAGTTGCGGCAAAACTGTCGCTTGCGCGCACGGCAAGGGGACAGGAGGGAAAGACATGATCTGGCTGGTGGTGGGACTTGCGATTTGGTGCGCGGCACATCTCTTCAAGCGCATTGCTCCGGAACGACGCGAGCGAATGGGCAAGGCGGGCAAGGGGCTTGTGGCGGCGGCCTTGATCGTCGCCTTGGCCTTGATGGTGGTCGGCTACCGCATGGCCGAGAGCGTGGTCTACTGGGATCCGGGGGCGGCGCTTGTGGGGATCAACAACCTGGTTGTGTTCGCTGCCTTCTACCTGTTTGCGGCGAGCGGGCTGCGGACTGGAGTCACGCGCATCATCCGCCATCCGCAACTTGTCGGGTTTGCGCTATGGGCGTTCGCCCACATCATCGTGAACGGCGACCTGCCTTTGCTGGTTCTCTTTGGCGGTCTGCTGGCCTGGGCACTTGCGGAAATTGCTGTCATCAATCGCGCCGTGCCGGAGTGGTCAACCCCGGAGCCGGTGCCGGCACGCAAGGAGGTCATGGCTGCCGCGGGCGCTCTTGCAGTCTTCGCAGCCGCGGCAATTGTACATGGGTGGCTTGGCTACAATCCGTTTGGCTGATCGCATGGAGGGCGCGTTGCCTGCCGAACAGGCGGGCCGTGAGCGGAATCGGCAGCACGCGTTGGAGCAGCATGTCACTCCGCAAAGCCCGGAAGACGAGCGCGCCGCTCTGCCGCAGGGCAGAAAGCCGACGCGCAGCCAGCCGCACGGTTTCGGCGGGAGCGCTGTCGCACGCTCCCTCGCTCCCGGGACCAGACCCCTTCTTCACGGCTGGCAAGCCAGCCTGGAACCAAGTGGCCAGGATTCCCGGTGGATGCGAGGCTTCCGCCACTTGCGGCGATTGCCGTGCCCGCGGCCACCCTCTGCTCATCCGCCATGTCGGCTTGAATCGCCGCAACCGGCGCAGCGGCTTCCGACC
>VYCX01000114.1:0-4179 GCA_009843725.1 Boseongicola sp. SB0675_bin_26 | reverse complement strand
GGGCCGCGTGCAGCGGCCGAAGGCGGCGCTCGCGCCGCCCTCAGGCCCTGCCTGGCGTCACTTCAGGCTGAAATACTTGAACTTGGCGGTGTCGTCCGGCGCAACGACGGTCTGGATGCCGGACTTCATGCCCCAGTTCAGCACCTGGTGGTGGATCGGGACGTAGATCTGCTCGTCCTGAACCGTTTGCCAGATCTCGGCGATCATCCGGTTGCGCTTCGGCAGATCCGTCTCGGAGGCGAGCGCTTCGATCTTGGCATCGAGACCGGCGTCACCGAAGCGCGTGCCGTTCCACGATCCGTACTTTTCGTCCCGCGAATGAACGAGAAAGTTGAAGATGTATTCGGAATCGTAGGTGGGGACGCCCCAGCCGAGCATGTAGAAGTCGGTTTCCAGGTTGTTGATCAGCGGAAAGTGCTGGGCCTTTGGCAAGGCCTCCAGGTTCACCGTGACACCGATCTGTGCCAGCATTCCGACCGCCGCCTGGCAGATGGCCTCGTCGTTGATGTAGCGGTCGTTCGGGCAGTTGAGACGGATGGAGAATCCGTCACCGTAGCCAGCTTCCGCCATGAGCGCCTTCGCCGCGTCGACGTCGTGGTCCGGAACCTGGTCGAGCGCGGCGGTCCAGCCGTTGACGAACGGCGGCATGATGACTCCCGCTGGCTGAGACTGCTCACGCATCACGACCTTCATGATGGCATCTCGGTTGATCGCGATGTTCAGCGCCTTTCGCACCCGTATGTCTGCAAACGGGTTCCTTCCTTCGACATTGTCCGTGGCCAGGTCGTCGTCTCCGACATTCATTCCGAAGAAGATCACGCGGTTCTGTGGCGCGGTTCGCACGTCCAGCCCGTCGCTGCTGGCAACACGCGACAAGTCCTGCACCGGCACGTCCTGGATGAAGTCCACCTCGCCGGAGAGGAGTGCAGCGACCCGGGTCGCGGCGTTCTGGATCGGCGTGTAGACGATTTCCGTCACCTCCATCGGGAATTCGCCCTTGCCCCAGTAGTCCTCGTTGATCGTGAGCACCGTCTTGGTGTCGGGCTCGCGGCTGACGAGCTTGTATGGACCGGTGCCGTTGGCGTTCTTTGCGGCATAGGTGTCCTCGCCGCCCTCGTAGTCCTGCACCTTCACCGCGTTGTTTGCTTCGGCCCAGCCCTTGTCGATGATGAAGAGGTTGGTGAGGTTGGACGGCATGATCGGGTTCGGCCCGTTGGTCACGATCTCGAACGCGTGCTTGCCGGGTGCGCGCACCTCCTTGACCGAGGCGAGAAGCTCCTTGTAGTCGCTGTCCGGAGTCATGGCGCGGTTGAACGAGAAGACCGCGTCCTCGCTGTCGAACTCCGCGCCGTCGTGGAATCTCACGCCTTCGCGCAGCTTGAACACCCAGACGTTCGGATCGCTTTCGGACGGGCCCCATTCGGTGGCCAGTGCCGGCACGATCGCGCCGGTCATGTCCCGCATGACCAGCGGTTCCATGATCTGGTGCGCCAGCGCGGAGGTCGGGCCTTCGTTCTGCGCATGCGGGTCGAGCGTCAGCGAATCGCCCGCCCTCGCCCAGCGCAGCGTCTCGGCGCTCGCGCCCAGCGATGTTGCCGTCAGCAGCGCCGCTGCGACTGTCAGGTACTTTGTCTGCATGATCTTTCCTTCCTGTTTGACAGGCTGAAGTAATTGTCGTGCGCACGGATTTGCAATGGGGCTTTTGCCGCAATCGCGGGACTGCGTCCAGATGCGAAGGCGGTTTCCGCGACCCTGGGGTCACGTTGACGTCAGTCGAGGCTGAACTGGTTTGGGCAGTCCGTGCCATCGGGCGCCACGACGGTCTCGTCGTTCGAATTGGGACTTGCGTGCATGGCTGGGCAGATCGTTCAGCCGCAATTCGTCCCGCGTCCCGCCCCGCAACCCGGCGACATCCGATGAATGAACATCCGCGGACGCTCCGGGACGGCCCGATTTCCGATCTGGCCAACGCGATCCCGCGATGGAGATCGTTTCACGTCGCGTCGATCTGGGCCGTGCATGCTTGTGTCCTGATTTTCGTCGTTCGGTCAGGCACCGAATCCCGCTTCGATCGATTTCCGCATTGAAGTGCGGCTTGCGCGCTTCGCGAGGGTCATGCCGGCGGACATTCTTCCTGTTGCACAACCTCTTCCGGGGTCACGGCAGCGACGCCCAACGCGCGAAAGTGCGTGATGTTGCGCGTCATGACAACCAGATTATGGAACTCTGCGACCCCGGCCACCAGGGCGTCGGCCATGCCGGGACCGTGTCCCGCCGTTAGCGCTCGCGCCTCGGCATTTCCGGAGGCTTCAGCCACGGAGACGTCAAGTTCGAGAACCCTGTCGGCATATCCTGCACATAGTCCCGCTAGCCAGGAGTGAAGTGCAGACGCCTTTGTCGTCGCACCCTTGTGCTCGAGCAACACAATTCCTTTCCGGATTTCGTGGATTGCGACTACGGAAAGGAACACGCGGCCTTCTCGATCCCTCTGCTCCAGCCAGTCGGCGAACTTTCCGGTCTCGCCTCGCGGCGGTCTCGCCAGCGACGAAACAACATCCGTGTCTGGAAGAAAGCCCTTCACAGATCGATGCGCCGGGACGGCGCCCGGTTGCGCGTGAGTTTCTCGCCGGGAAACGCCTTGAGATAGGACACGAAGCCGCTCCGTTCACGCAATTGGGACTGCCGAGCCAGTTCGGCCGCCTTGAGCGAGACGACGGCGGCGACCGGCTTGCCATGGCGCGTGATCGTCATGATCTTTCCCTTGATTGCCTCGTCGACCACGTTCGAAAATCCCGTCTTCGCGTCCCTTAGGCTGATCTCTGGCATTGCTCGTTCGCTCCATTGTGGTCATTTGTGACCAGAATAAGGAAGGAGTGCCGTCAACCGGTTTGCGAAATCGACGCGGCTTCACCTTTCGGCGATGCTGCGGGTGATCGCGACACGACCATGTCGCGCCCGTGGACGAGGCTGTGCCAGAAGGCATTCGACCGGACAATCGAGTTGTCGCATCACGTCCGGAGCGTTGCTCAAGGCCGTTGCTGTGCGGCTCCAAGGGTCATCATGGCGTCAGTGGAAGCTGAAATACTTGAACTTGGCCGTGTCGTCCGGGGCAACGATGGCCTTGATGTTCGATTTCATGCCCCAGTTCAGCACCTGGTGGTGTATCGGGACGTAGATCTGCTGGTCCTGAACCGCCTGCCATATCTCGGCGATCATGCGGTCGCGCCTGGCCAGGTCGATCTCGGTCGCCAGCGCTTCGATCCTGGCGTCGAGACCGGCGTCACTGAAACGTGTGCCGTTCCATGATCCGTACCATTCGTCTCGTGAATGAACGAGAAAGTTGAAGATGTGCTCGGAATCGTAGGTCTGGACGCCCCAGCCGAGCAGGTAGAAGTCGGTCTTAAGGTTGCTGATCAGCGGGAAGTGCTGGGCCTTCGGCAGCGCTTCCATGGCAACCGCGATTCCGATCTGCGCCAGCATCCCGACCGCAGCCCGGCAGATGGCCTCGTCGTTGATGTAGCGGTCGTTCGGGCAGTTGAGCCGGATGGAGAACCCGTTGCCGTAACCGGCCTCTGCCATGAGCGCCTTCGCGGTCGCGATGTCAGGCTCCGGCACCTGGTCGAGCGCTTCCGTCCAGCCGTTGACGAAGGGTGGCATGATGACTCCCGTCGGCCGGGACTGGTCGCGCATCACGATCTTCCTTATGGCGTCCCGGTTGATCGCGATGTTGATTGCCTGGCGCACGCGGATGTCGGCAAAGGGGTTCCTTCCGTCGACATTGTCCGTGGCCAGGTCGTCATCGCCGACATTCATCCCGAAGAAGATCACGCGATTCTGCAGCGCGGTCCGAACGTCAAGACCGTCGCTGCCTGCGACGCGCGCGATGTCCTGCACCGGGACATCCTGGATGAAGTCCACCTCGCCGGAAAGGAGCGCGGCGACCCGGGTGGCGCCGTTCATGATCGGCGTGTAGACGATCTCCGTCACCTGCATCGGGAACTCGTCCTTGCCCCAGTAGTCCTCGTTGATCGTGAGCACCGTCCTGGTGTCGGGTTCGCGGCTGACGAGCCTGTATGGGCCGGTTCCGTTGGCGTTCCTGGCCGCATGGGTGTTCTCGCCGCCCCCGTAATCCTGCACCTTCACGGCGTTGTTCGCTTGCGCCCAGCCCTTGTCGAGAAT
>VYCX01000386.1:8882-14921 GCA_009843725.1 Boseongicola sp. SB0675_bin_26 | reverse complement strand
GAGGGCATCAGAAACTTCAGGAAATGGCATCAAATGAATGAATCAAACCACTAGGGGTAGCAGTCGTGGTGACGGTGATATTCCTGCCTGAGGGAATCGTTACCTTGATCCTCAGGCAACGCCGCAGGTCTCGGTCCAAAGCCCTGGAAAGCGGACTTGGACGATTGCGGCGCTGGTTTCGGATCTAGTCAGCCGCATTGGAATGATTGCTTCAGTACAGAATTGCGTGATTGGCCGCCAAGTCTCGGGCACTTCAGCAAACGCAGCTGCTGAGACCGGATTTTCCACAAGGCGGGGCGGAAGCGGTCAAGTGGGCTTGGCAATTTCAGCGGAGTAGAGCGTTTCAATGGTCAAAATGAGCGAACTTGAATGCCGACGCCTTGCAAGGACGTTTCCGATTTGACTTCTGCCCCGCAACGCTTTCCGGACCCAATTCTATTCATTCTGCGGAGCGCCTCCTTTGCAATTGGCCGATTGGGAACGACACTCGCCGAGGCCTTATTCGCAAGGACAACCATGTCTCTTTCTGAGGTTCACTTGTGAGATGAACATTTCTCAGTTGCTGGCTCCAGCCGTTCACCCGTACGTCATTTGAAGGACACCCCTGCCATCGGGTGGGGCATGAAACCGCTTGCAGGCAGACGAGGCACGTGACCTTTCCAGCCAGGCTCCGTACAACCGATAGCGTCACCGCAATACGTATGCGGAGGGCGATCACTGCCGAGGTCCTGCAAAGGACCATCGACCGGCTTGAGGCAGGAAGAACGGACGGTTTGCGCGAGGTCAATCGTGTCAGGATTGATCCGATGGCATGCTGGTTTTCAACCTCCCTGGCAAGCTTCACCAACCCGCCCTTCGGTCTCCGTTGTGGCGGAAGTTTGAAACTTGGGCAGCCGGATGGCTTCCATTTTGCGGGACATCGTCGGGCCGATGCGGCGTACCTCCCATCGTTGCCGTTCTTCTATGTTTGCGCCGTTGTGTGCACAACCGTGATAGGATTCCTCCATTACCTTCCGATCATTTCACGGACCAGCGCTCTTGCGTGCCTGCGTCAGGGCGCTGGTCTCCTCTTCGTCAATCCATCAGGAGACTAGACTCATGAAAAAAGCCTTCGATACGTTCGTCCTGTCAGCTATCATTTCGGTAATGGCCATCGTCGGAGCACTGGCGGACGAAAAGCCGATCAACGAGGCTTCGACCGTCGAATACATGCATTTCAGACTTGTTGAAGGCGCCGACCCGAACGACTTTCTGCGTGAAACGCTGGCTGTCGACCCCATCCTGGAAGAGTATGACGGTTTCGTCGCCCGCCATCTGGCACGCAACGATGACGGCTCCTGGGTCGAGGTCGTCTACTGGGAAACGCTTGAGGCCGCCGAAGCCGCCCTGCCGCGTTTCATTGAAGATCCTCGAACCGTGGGCTTTCTTTCGCTGGTAGACGCAGATTCCATGTCGGTAAAGTACTCGACTCTCTTCGAATTCTGAAACCAGACGTGCCGGGCAGGGTCTCCTGCCCGGCCATGATTCGTGCCTTCGACGCCGGATCGCCTTGGGAAGGGTGTCCACGCCATGCATTCACTGGCTTTTCTGCGAACCTTGCATCCGGCTCGCGCGGCATTGCAACCGCGTCGGAGCTCGCGGAATTCAACTTCGTGCATTATGTGGTTCACCGAATGCCGTCCCGCCCGTGCCTCGCACATGCGGGCACCACGGATGAACCTCACCACGGTCAGTGCCCGCCGTGCCGGACTTCGAACGTCAGCGGACGCCGAATTGCGTGCTCGCGAAGCGGCGAGGGGCCGCCGTGCGACCCGGCCGACGCGGCTCTTGAACGACGAGGGCCGCAAGAAGGGGTATGGGGCCCGGGTGACCGCCGGAGCAAATGGCCGCCACCGTGCACGTGACGTCCCCGTCGGGGAACCGTTGCTATGCGCCCGGCCTCTTTCCCATCCGGCGAGAAGCGGGTTCTGCCTTGCCCGCAGCAATTGCGGGGCGTTTACAGACCGGGTCCACGATGAGTTAATCGGAGGTCTTGGCCAAATGGTCCCGAAGCAACTGCGAAGCGAGTCGACATTTCTGGACTCGTGAATCGAATCCCTGGACGCAAACCGGAACAGAGCGAGCATGTAGCACACCTTGAGTTCAATGTTTCCACTCGGTGAATCGAAGCCTTGGCTTCACTTTCACTGGTCGAAAACGGTCCTTAATCGCCCAAGAAGTTAGTCATTGAGGCAATGGCAATATCGTGGTTAGCCCAGTTCAAAGTGTCAATCCGTTCGAGGCGCAATGGTCTCTTTCTCCGCATTGGCTTCGGAAGGCATGCATGCAACGTCCGGCTCCTGGAAGGAGGCCGATCCGTGAGCGCGAAATAGTGTCGATAGCCTACGCCGTCGAGAAGTGCAGACACGCGGTCGCCTTTCCTTGGGTCGGTCGCGTACCAACCCTCCGGCGCAATGATCGGCTTCGCCGTGCATAGAAATTCCAAGGCACCCGTGATCACCTTGTCCTCGTGTCCCTCCACATCGATTTTGACAAAGGTCACCTCATTCAACGGCAGTTCGTCCGCAAAACTGTTGAGCGTTCTCACTTCGATTGTCGTGTCGCCAGCTCCGTCCGTGACCCGCGACGCTCCTAGATTGCTCTCGCGGACCTCGAAGTGCCGCCGCGCCAGAAGGGGGCTTCTCCGCCCGCAGTTTCCAAGTTCCGGCAATGTCCCACGCGGCTTCGCTGCGCCGTCACATGGCCCGCCTTTACCATCTTTCCCGGCACGCGCTGACCGCCGCAGGAGTTGCCGATCCGCTATGTCATGCTAAAGGCATAATTAGTAATAAAAACGTCATGATTAAAACATTTTTTTGAACAGTTATGAGGAGACATTATGTCTCAGTTAAATTTTTTGCAAATTTAACTTGCCAAAACAGATAATTCGAACATATTTGGTCGCAGATTCTGTGGCTGCCATTCGCGATGCCCCTGGCTGCTTCAGGTCTGAATTGAGGGAGAGTTTCGTGCAGGGAAACGTGACAATGCGGTTTTCGCAGGAAGTTCCAGGAGCGGTCTGGCGGGTGCCCGTTTTCGGTGACACGCGCGCCTTGCGAGTCGTCGCTCCTGCGTGCGGTTCGGGCGGCAGAGCGCCGCCTGCGGGCGACATCGCCTCTGGCGGCCGGCCCGCCGGGTGCAAGGTCAATCGGCAGAGCGCCCCGACTTGAGCTGACCTGCATGTAGTTCCCGGGTCTCTCCCTCGCGGCGGTGGCCGCGCTGGCGCTTTGCGTTTGCGGCTCGCTGGTTCCGGTCGGCGCTGCCGCCCTGGCCCGGACGTCGGACTTCGTCAGCGTTTGCGACCACAGCCGTGAGGTGAATGACGAGATCCAGGCCGCAATTCGGCTGATCCGCGGCGAGTACGTGCCTTGCGACGACATCACGGCCGCAATGCTCGCGCTGATCGAGGCGCTGGACACGCTGGACATCCCGGAGTTCGCGCGCGTCGTTGCCCTCAACGCCGGGGACTTCACCGCGCTGAGCGGCCTGAAGCGGCTTGACCTTGGCACGCTTCTCAGGCCCGAGGCGGGATCGGACCCGCCCGACCTGCCGGTGGGAGTCTTCGACGGGATTTCATCGGTCACCGAGCTCTCGCTTACGTCGAACGGGCTGACCGCCCTGTCTTCGGGCTCGTGAGCAATTGACTCGGGGGACAGACAGATCGACCGCTGCGGCAAGAATTTCGACGCGCTTCGACGACTCTGGCTCAGCCGCGCACGGCTGCACCGTGACGTGCGTGGAAGCTGGGTATGGCGACCAACGCGGGGATGGATGCTCGGCGAGAGCCTGCACGACAACTGGATCCGACCAGCCGACCTCGCCTGCACCCCATGGAATTGAACTGAGCGACCGGAGGACGCCATGACAGCAATGACAGACCCGACCCGCCGTCGCGAAGCGTTGACCGGAATGGTGAGGCGTAGCCCGTTGGCCGCGACGGTGATCGTCCATTGGGGGCTCTTCTGGGCCATGAATGCCGCCGACAAGGTGCTCAACGGGACCGACCTCGGACTCTTCACCTGGCACGGCAAGGACCGCGGCGCCCAGTTCGGACCGTACTTCGCCGACATGGGCCTGCCGACGGGCCTGACCGGTCCCGTGCTGCATTTTGCGTTTCTGTGGGAGGCTGTCGCCGGAGCGCTGTTTCTGGCCGCGCTTGCACGGCCTCACCTGCTGACGGCTGCCTTCGTGGTTTCGGCGGTCACCTTCACGGGCTTTTCGGCGTTCGACGTCGTCGCCGGCGATCGGGCCGAACTGCTGGAACACGGCACCTACATGGCCCTTCTGCTCGTCTGCTGGAAAGTCGCCGGCCGCTACGGTCAGTTCCGCTGACTGGCCTGGATGCCGTTTCCCAGAGCTTCCGGTGCCTTCCTCTCCACGATTTCAAGTGACGCCCCAGCTTTCCTCTCCCTTGGGGCGGGCGGGCGTCGTTGGCATCGTGACTGGTGATGGAGCTCCTGATCACGACTGGCCCGGCAATCGAGTCGAGCACCACCTATTTCCAGCCTCCACTCCGAGAGCCTGGAAAGGAAGCCCTCGACGGCGTTCATCCAGGAAACCGGAGCCGGGACGAAGCGGAGCGTCTGGCTGGGACGGTCTCCGGCAACCGTCCGGCGACCTCAATCGGAAAGGGTGCCGCGGAGCCGCAGGCCCGCATCCCGGCGCCGCGAGCTTTATCCGCAGTCGCGAGCAAGGAGACCATGATGACGACAATTCTGCCAAAGACACCCGAAGCGGTTCTTGACTTCTGGATGGGGCCGATGAGGTCGGTTGGCGGGGCCAGCCGGGACGGCTGGCGGGAACGGATGCTGAAGTGGAGAATCGGCCCCTTCGCCCGAAGCGCCGAAGACCGGGACTTCTTCAACGTGCAGCGCCACTGGTGCGAGCGGATCCACTTGGAAGGCTTTGACAGCTTCTTCGCCGGGCGGGAATGGGAGACCACGATGGGGACGCTGGCGAAGATCATTGTCCTCGACCAGTTCCCGCGCTGCGTCTACCGGGGTACTCCGCTGGCATACGCGAACGATCCTGTCACCGGGCCCATGGCCAGGTCCCTGTGCGACGCGGATCTGGACATGGCCGAATGCAACGTCATGGAGCGGTTCTGGGTCTACGTGTCCTTGTCCCACTCCGAGGAGCTGGAGGTGCAGGAGCTCTGTGTCAGCAGGGCCATCCGCTGGAGCGCCGACCTCGTGGCCGCCGTCCCGTCTGGCCGTCGTCGGATCAGCCAGTATGTCGGCTGGTCCTTCATCAGGGCTTTCATCGAGCACTCGGAAGTCCTGCTCTCCTTCGGCCGTTTTCCCCATCGAAACGCGATCCTTGGTCGCGAACACAAGGCTGGCGAGCCCCGCTACCTGACCGACACCGCGCGACCCCGCTGGAGCTTCACCCAGCCCCCGCACCCGGGCTATTTCGCGATCCTGGCCGCGCTCTACAGGATCGGCGGCAACATTGACGAGCGCTGCATCCGGTCCGAAACCCTGGCGGAACTGCATCGCGCGGCGAACCTGCCGGCCGACGGCCCCGACACTCTCATGGACGTGCCCGGCATAGGTAGCGGCGGCGTGCCGTTCAATACGCTCTATCGGCACATGCACCTGCGGGGCAAGGAGAGGGCGCTCAGTGCAGTACGCCGGATGCCGTTGGTCGAGGACCTGTTCCGGCAGATAAAGGGGCTCATCCTGAAGGATCCCCGGGAATCCTGGCCCCCGAAGAGCGCACAGCTCTCGGTGGAGCCGGTCATCGACGTCGCCGCCATGCGTGCGATCGTCGCCGGCGGCGCCCAGCCGGAAGTGCGCATCGAAAGGCTGCCGGAAGTCGCAATCGCCGATCCGGACAGGGCGCTCAGCCTTGTCATCAGGAACGACAGCTCCCAGATTGAGCTGCTCGCCCGGGAGGTTGCCGCCTTCGCGGACCGCAACGGCGTCGAGGACAGGGTGCTGTTCGAGATCCAGCTGGCTCTCGAGGAGTGGGTCATGACCATCATCAACTATGGCTACG
>VYCX01000386.1:7886-8872 GCA_009843725.1 Boseongicola sp. SB0675_bin_26 | reverse complement strand
CTACGACACCGCTGCCGAACACGAGATCCGGGTCACGCTCCAGCTTCAGGAGGATGACGGGACGCTTTTCGTCGACGTTGTCGATGACGGCCGTGAGTTCGATCCGCTTGCCGCTGAACCGGAAGCCGACTTCGAGGCGTTCCTGGATGATCGCGTCGAAGGGGCAGGCGTCGCCGTCCGGCTGATGCTCGAGTTTGTCGACGACATCGGTTACCGGCGCCGGAACGGCTGCAATCACCTGACCATGCAGAAGAGCGTACGGCCCTGTGCGGCTGAAAGAAGGCCTTTGCGAAAGGCCTTCGATCATGTGAGACAATCGGCATGATCTGCACACAGGCCTCTTCGCGCCGGTCTTTGGCAACCGTGCGCCGAGGTCGAACCTCTGCCGTCTCACCGGTCTCCGACGCGCGTTCAGGAACCGCTGGCAGCGTGTGCAGTCCATTTCGTCGGCTGCGTTCTCGTCGCGGTCCTGCACGCGGCCGAAGCTTGCACAGAGGCGGGTGCGCTCGTCCCCTGTTGAGCTTATCCCCGGCAAATCTGCACGTCAGCAAGCCCCTGCACCGCCTGGGCCGGCTCCGGGAGAACCCCTTGCCGTGCCCAGGCCACGCCGCCTTTCAGGATGCGCAACTGGCGAGCGACCTGATGCAGTCATCCGGTACGCGGATCCCGCAACCCCGATGTCCAGGTGCACAGGTTTCCATTGAACTCCGCCACCGCCAGGTGCATCTTCTTCCGAGTTGGTTCGACCACACACAAGCGACGTCCGTGAAGACGCTTGTCAGAAGCCCTGATCGTCCCATGCCGCTTGCAGAAGCTGTCTGGATCGATCCTGCATGCATGAGCGGTGTGCCCTTTTTTCGCGGCACTCGCGTTCCCGTCCACCAGCTCTTCGACTGGATTGAGAACGGCGTGCCGCAAGACGAGTTCTTGCGCGAGTTTCAGGTCCACCGCAGGGCCGCCGCCGCCGCCGTGCCGCGTGCCGGAGC
>VYCX01000386.1:1940-7876 GCA_009843725.1 Boseongicola sp. SB0675_bin_26 | reverse complement strand
TGCCGGAGCGTCGGCAGTCTGCGCGGCCGCAGGTCGCATTCCCGACTGCGCTGCCACTTCCTGACCCCCTCTGCGCGAAGGTGCTTCTTGACGTCGGCGCATCGCCGCGCTTGCGTCAGCCACTGCAGCAGCTCCGCGTGTAACGTGAGTGGCTGGAACGAGACGTGATCGCGGCGTGCACTGGCTTTGTCCAGGTTGGCGAAGGACGCGGAGCGGGACAGTGTGGGGCGGCCGAGGGATGATCTGGCACCCACGCGAGGAATGTAGAGGGCCGGTCCATAGTTGCCGGAGTCCTCTTGAAGGTAGTGGCGATGGATGCGCATGGTGTGGAGATCGATCTCCGGGACTGATGCCGACCGCTAGGTGCCGCTGATTCCGTGCTCGATGCGCGGGGGTCATCGGCAGCTGCGCGATTTCGCGCGAGGCATGGTTTGGCCGTGACCGAGACATCCGTTCTTTTTGGAGTGGTTTGGGGAATCATCCTCCGGGGCTTTTCGAAAGCGTCTTGAAGCGCGTTTCGGGCAATGCCTGGTTGTCCTTGGTTACCCGTCGCCAGCGCGCTGTCGACTCAAGGGCCGCTCTTCGCAGTGGCCCTTGCATTTTGCTGGGGGTGCCAGCGAGAACGCTTGTGTTGGCTTCAACTTGTACTGCGGGGCGGTCGGGGAGACGTCGCAAAAATGGCTTGATCCAGTTCAACTGAGCAAGTTGCTGCTGCCCTAGGGATGCGTGATCGACAAGCTTCCTTGCGTCGCCGCGCGCGTGTGCGGCATATCTGATTCCGGTGCGCCGACCGCCGGCAGAACCATTGGAACGCGCTGAGAACACTTCCGGAGGTCGAAGCAATTTTCGGGAGTCAATTGGCCAAGACGGCTTGGCGCACAATCCATCACCGCCTTGCAGGCCGGGTTCGGGCCGACGTCCTGCTCTGCATGCTCGCCCACGACGTGGAATGGCGCATGCAGGAGACCCTGAAGCCGCTGCTGTTCCATGACGAGGAGCCGCTGCCGGCGACATCCCCCGTCGTGTCCGCCGAACCGTCGGATGGGGCCGCGCTCAAGGTGGCGATGAAGCGGACGGCGTCCGGACTGTCGGCCCAGGGGTTCCCGGGCCCGATGGCGCACCTGGCGACCCTGTCGAGGTTCCGCATGAGGCCGAGGTCGGAATAGGCCACGGAGTTCGAGATGACATCGACGTCGACGCCACTGCAGGCCGAGGCATTCCGGATTCTTGGCGTTCGGCTCTCCTGAAGCCACCGATTCCTGCCCAGTAGCGTGAATCCGGTAGCCGGGGGCGTCCCGGATTCAGTCAGGCAGCTCTTGAGGCACTCTGGAAGTTCGGTCTGACGCATCAAACGTCACGGCAAGCGGTTCAATGCCCCCCTGTTCTTGTCCCTTGAATCCATTCGACATCTCCACGTCACGATCCGTTTCCTGAAACGCCCGGATGCGCTGGCATCTTGCCCGGCTGTCTCCAGCTCGACGCGCCGGTCCGGCTGGCGCGAGGCCCGGAATCGTCACGAGGCATGCTGTCCGTGCGTCGGCTCGATGCGGCCCCGCACTCGGCGAGTCGCTGTCGCCTCACGGCGCCACGCAACCGTTGATCAATGATGCCGCTGCCTGATGCAGGCGCCGTCCAGGCTCGGCCAGGTCCGTGACGACGTCGAAATGGTTCCGGTCCTCGACCTCCAGGCACGTCAAGGTCAGGCCCGCATCGTGCAGCTTCCTGGCAAAATCCCGGCTCTGGCGCTTGAACTCGTCCGTTTCCTGTCCGCCCCAAGTGATCAGAAGCTCAGGCTCCCCGGGAAAGGCCATGCCCAACGGCGAGTTCCGGCGAGCCGCTGTGGCATCGAGCCGGAGCCATTCGTTCGGCTTGCAATGGCGCACCGGCTCAAGGTCGTAGAGCCCGCTTGCAAGCACCCCGCCTTTGAGCACGTCGCTCGGCACGCCGGGGAACGCGCTCCAATCCGTGGCCAGCGCCATCGCGGCCAGCTGCGCCCCGGCGGACGAACCGCCGACGAACAGCCGAGTCGGGTCGCCACCATGCCTGGCGATGTTCCCGTGAATCCAGGCAACGGCGCGGCGGCACTGAGCGACGATCACGTCCAGGCTGACATTGGGCGCAAGGCTGTATTCGACGACCGCCGTGCTGATGCCGCTGCCGGCGAGCGCCTTCGCCATGAAGGCGCTGTCGGTTCGCCCAAGCAGTCGCCAGTAGCCGCCGTGCAGGTAGACCAGGACCGGACTGCCGGACCCTGCCGGAAAGTAGTCGATGCGCTCGTCCTCCGAGGGCCCGTAGGCCAGGTCGCGGATCACTTCGCAATCGGCGTAGCATTCCGCGCTGAGTCTGCGGTAGCGCGCGATCTCTGCGTCAAAGTCCGGCACCGAGGCACGGGCATCGTACCGGCGCTCCAGCTCTTCCTGATCGAGGTTCCTCCAGTCGTCCCGCATGCTCACACGCCCAGGTAGGTCTCGGCGAAGTGCGGCACCGCGCGCATGGCGCCCATGTCGCCCGCCCAGGCGACCTTGCCCTTGACCAGCACCGTCGCGTGATCCGCGACATGCGCCATCTCGTCGAGGTTCTTGTCGATCACGAGAGTCGTCTGGCCCTGCGCCTTCAGGGCGCCGAGAGTCTTCCAGATGCCCTTGCGGATCAGCGGGGCGAGACCCTCGGTCGCCTCGTCCAGGATGAGCACCTTCGGGTTCGTCATCAGCGCGCGCGCGATGGCGAGCATCTGCTGCTCGCCGCCCGAGAGCGAGTTTCCCAGCTGGTCGGCCCGCTCCCGCAGGCGTGGAAAGTGGTCAAGCACCAGGTCAAGCGTCCAGTGCCCGAGACCCGATCGGTTGCTGGCGGTACAGACCAGGTTCTCGCGCACCGTCAGGGTCGGGAAGACCTGCCGGCCCTCGGGGACCAGCGCGATTCCCGCCTGGCCGATCTGGTAGGGCTTGAGGGTGGTGATGTCGCGGCCGGAAAGCCGGACCGAGCCCGCGCTGGCGCGTGTCAGCCCGCTGATCGCCCGAACGGTCGTGGTCTTGCCCATGCCGTTGCGGCCCATCAACGCGCCCACCTGGCCCTCGCCCAGGTCCAGGTCGATCCCGAACAGGACCTTGGAGCTGCCATAGCCTGCCTCGACGCCTTCGACCTGCAGCATCAGTCCGCCTCCCCGTGAAGCTCGTGATCGCCAAGATAGGCCTCCTGCACGTCCGCGTTCTCCCGGATCCTCTCCGGCGTGTCCGAGGCGATGATCTTGCCGTAGACCAGGACAGAGACCCTGTCGGCAAGGCCGAAGACCACGTCCATGTCATGCTCCACCAGCAGCATGGTGACCGAGTCGCGCAGGTCTTCCAGCAAGCCCATGATGCGGCGGCTTTCCTCCACGCCCATGCCGGCCGTCGGTTCGTCCAGGAGCAGCAGCTTGGGCCGGGCGGCGAGCGCCATCGCGATCTCGACCTGCCGCTTCTGGCCATGGGCAAGGTTGCCGGTCAGCGCGTCGGCCTGGTCGATCAGCCCGACGCGGGCCAGGGCGGCCTCGGCCTCCTCCCGTTCGGCACGGTCGGCATCCGCCAGCCGGACGAGGCTGCAGGCCTGCCCGGCGACGGACTGCAGCACGAGGCAGACGTTCTCGCGCACCGTCATTTCGGGAAAGACCGAGGTGACCTGGAAGCTGCGCACCAGCCCCGCGTGGGGCCTGAGGTGCGCGGGAATCGCCAGGAGATCCTGCCCGTCGAATGTGATGGTGCCGCTCGAGGGCTGCAGATAGCCCGAAAGCAGCGCGATCAACGTGGTCTTGCCGGCGCCGTTAGGGCCGATCAATGCGTGAATCGTGCCGCGCTCGACCGTCAGCGAGACGTCGTCGGCGGCCTTGAGCGCCCCGAACGATTTGCAAAGGTTGCGGATTTCCAGCATCGTTCAGTCCCTTCGCGGGAAGATCAGGCCGTAGAGGCCCGTCTTTGCGTAGAGAACCACCAGGATAAGGATTGGCCCGAAGACGAACCGCCAGTGTTCGGACAGGAGCCCGAGCCCCAGCCCGCGCAGGATCAACGGCAGGAACTCCTCCAGAAGAAGGAACAGGAAGGTGCCCAGCACCGGCCCGACCAGCGTGCCCATGCCGCCGAGGATCACCACGATCATCAGGTCGCCCGAGCGGGTCCAGTGCGTCAGCGCGGGGCTGACGAATTCGGTGTGATTCGCCGAGAGCGCCCCGGCCAGCCCGGCACCGACGCCGGCGATCACGAAGACCTGGAGCTTGGCCCAGTAGGCGTTGATTCCGATCGAGGACAGGCGGTCCTGGTTCTGCTTGATGGCGGCCAGCGTGCGCCCGAACTTCGAGCGCACCAGCCAGGTGCAGAACCAGAAGAACAGGACGAACCACGCAAGACAGAAGTAGTAGAAGCTCACACGGTCGTTCAGGTCCAGCAAGGGCAGCGTGTTGCGCCCTTCGAACATCATCATGCCGTCGTCGCCGCCATACTGCTCGAGCGAGACGAAAAGGAAGAAGAGCATCTGCCCGAAGCTGAGCGTGATCATGATGAAGTAGACGCCTCGCGTCCGGAGCGACAGGGCGCCGACGACCAGGGCGGCCAGCGCCGACAGTGCCAGAGCAAGCGGGATCGCCACGAGACCTGACAGCGTTCCGGGCAGGCCGATCAGCGTGGTGTCCTCGTAGGCGTGAAAGGACAGTATGCCTACCGTGTAGGCGCCGACCCCCAGAAACGCCGCGTGGCCGAAGGACACGAGCCCCGTGTAGCCGATCAGCAGGTCGAGGCTGACGGCCGCGATGGCGAAGACCACCAGCCGGGTCGCGGTGGAGATCAGGTAGGACGATCCGGTCGCCTGCAGCACGAGCGGCAGGAGCAGAAGGGCCGCCAGGCAGGCAAGCAGGAACGGCAGGTGGTGGGTGTATCGCACGTCAGACGCTCCGCGCCACCGGGAACAGCCCCGTAGGCCTGAAGACCAGGACCACCACCATCAGGAGATAGATCGACATCGACGAAAGGCCCGCCGATATCCCGCTCGCCGCGGCGGGGTCCAGGAACCGGCCAAGGATGTCCGGCACGAAGGCGCGGCCCATCGTGTCGACCACGCCGACCGTGATCGCGCCCAGCATTGCGCCACGGATCGACCCGATGCCTCCGATCACGACGCAGACGAAGCAGAGGATCAGGAGGTTCTCGCCCATGCCGACCTCGACGGATGTCAGCGGTCCGGCCAGCGCCCCCGCGAGCCCCGCGAACATCGCGCCGACGACGAAGATCAGCGTGTTGAGACGGTCGATGTTGACCCCGAGCTGCTCGACAGTCTCGCGGTTCGTCGTGCCGGCGCGGATCTGCATGCCCACGCGGGTGCGCGCGATGATCAGCCAGAGCGCCAGGGCCACCGCCAGCCCCGCGCCGATGATCGCGACACGATAGAGAGGATAGGTCACGCCGCCGGGCAGCGTCACCGTCCCTGACAGTGATTCCGGCACGTCCATGAACAGCGGCACGCGGCCGAAGAGCATTGTCGTGCCCTCGTTGATGAACAGGATCAGCGCAAATGTCGCCAGGACCTGGTCCAGATGGTCCCTTGCATGTAGCCGACGAATGATGACGACCTCGATCACCCAGGCCGCGCATGCCACGACCGGGAGGCTCAGGATCAGCGCCAGCAGGAACGAGCCGGTCGCGCCTCCGATCAGAGCCATCGCGTAGGCGCCGATCATGAAGAGCGAGCCGTGCGCCAGGTTGATGATGTTCATGAAGCCGAACACCAGAGTCAGCCCGGCCGAGACCAGGAAGAGGAACATGCCCAGTTGGACACCGTTGAGCAGTTGCTCGAGGAAAAGCTGCGACATCACGTCCTGCCCGTCCTTCCAGGCCGCCGGACCAGGCGCCTCGATGTGCCGGCGCGCCCGCGAGGGCGCGCCGGCGCGGGCATTCCAACAAGAGCCATCCGAGTTG
>VYCX01000386.1:0-1930 GCA_009843725.1 Boseongicola sp. SB0675_bin_26 | reverse complement strand
CCCCCCCCCCCCCCCCCCCCCGCCCCCGCGCGGCGGCCGCCGCCGGCCGCGGGGGGCGCGCGGCCCCCCGCCCGCCCCCCCCGGCTCTGTCATTCCTCCAAGAGCCTCCCTAGTTGAGGGAACACTCCGAAGCGTAGGCGTCAGCGTGGTTCTCGGCGATGACGCCCGTGGTCTCGTTCAAGAACGCCCCGTCACGCTCGACGACGATTCGGGCGTACCAGTTCTGGATCGGGTGGTTGTTCGTGTTGAACGCGAACGCGCCGCGGACGGAGTCGAAGTCGGCCGCCTTCAGCGCGGCCCTGAAGCCGTCCATGTCCTCGGTGACCTTGCCGCCCGTCTTCATGAGCGCGCTGGCGATCAGCTTGGCGGTGTCATAGCCTTGGCTGGCGTAGACCGTGGGCGACCGGCCGTATTCCGCCTCGAATCCGGCGATGAACGCCCGGTTGGCGTCATTGTCGAGATCGTGGTTCCAGTGCGACGAGCTGGACACGCCAACCATGGACTCGCCGACGGCCCGCAGGATGTTGATGTCGGATGACGGCGCCGCCAGCACCATCGGCACCTCCTCGTTCATGCCCGCCTGATCGTACTGCTTGGCGAAGTTGATGCCCATGCCGCCGGGCAGGAACTGGAAGACCATCTCGGGTGCGGCCGCGCGGATTCTTGCAATCTCCGCCGCGTAGTCGGTCTGGCCAAGCTGGGTGTAGACCTCGCCGACGATCTCGCCCCCGAAGTAGCGCTTGAATCCGGCGATCGCGTCCTTGCCGGCCTGGTAGTTCGGAGCCAGCACGAAGGCGTTGCCGTAGCCCTGCGCCGTCGCGTTCAGGCCCGCGCTTTCGTGCAGGGAGTCGTTCTGCCAAGCGACGGCGAAGTAGTTCTCGTGGCAGTTCTTGCCCGCGAACTGCGAAGGAGCCGAGTTCGGCGTGATGTAGAACCGTCCAGCCCGCAGCGTCAGCGGCGCAACCACCGGCGAGATGTTCGAGAAGATGACGCCGGTCATGATCTCGACCTCGTCGCGCTCAAGGAAGCGCTCGGCGATCGCCCGCCCGTTCTCGGGCTTCAAGCCGTCGTCCTCGACCAGCACCTCGACCTTGACGCCTCCAAGCATGCCGCCTTCTTCCGCAATGGCCAGCATGAAACCGTCGCGCACGTCCTGGCCCAGGTATCCCGCCGGACCTGAAAGCGTCGTGATCATGCCGATCTTCACCTCCTCCGCCAGCGTCGCCGCACAGGTCGCGGACAGAAGAAGCCCGGCCAGTACATTGATTTTCAAGAGTTTCATGTCATTCTCCCAGTTGCTTCGTTTCAGGGTCCGCAGACCGCCGCTCCGGCGCGGGGCCCTTGCCTATCGCAAGCGACGCGGAGCCAATGCGCCGTCTAGAGCTGCACCCAGCCCTCCGGCGGCTCCTTGCCCGGATGCACGGTCCCGCAGTCGGGGCAGGTGCGGCGGTCCTCGGCGGCGTAGAAGCTCTCGTAGATGGGCGGCAGGTCCGCCACGATGGATTGAAGCTGCAGCTCGGCACGGTACACCCTTGCGCCGCATTCAAAGCAATACCACTCGATCGCGTCAAGCTGGCCTGGCTGGCGCTTCGGTTCGATCACCAGGCCGACCGAGCCCGCCTGGGGCCGCTGCGGCGAGTGCCGGACATGCGGGGGCAGCAGGAACACGTCGCCCTGCCTGATCGGGACGTCGTAGAATTCCTCGCCGTCGTAGAGCTTGAGCACCATGTCGCCCTCAAGCTGGTAGAAGAACTCCTCGACCGGGTCGTCGTGATAGTCGGTGCGCTTGTTCGGGCCGCCCACGACGGTCACCATCATGTCGCTGTCCTCGAACACCATCTTGTTGCCGACCGGCGGTTTCAGCAGATGGCGATGCTCGTCGATCCAGGTCTTGAAGTTGAAGGCGCCCAGTCTGGCCATAACGTCCTCC
>VYCX01000054.1 GCA_009843725.1 Boseongicola sp. SB0675_bin_26 | reverse complement strand
CAACGAGAGCGACTGCATCGGCTGCGGACTTTGCGCCTGGGCCTGCCCGTACGGCGCCCGGGAGATGGATCCCGAAGAACGGGTAATGAAGAAGTGCACCCTTTGCGTGGACCGCATTTACAACGAGAATCTGCCCGAGGAAGACCGCCAGCCAGCCTGCGTCCGCACCTGCCCGGCCGGTGCAAGACACTTCGGGGACCTTTCGGATCCCGAGAGCGATGTTTCCAGACTTGTCGCCGAACGCGGCGGAATCGAGCTCATGCCCGAGCAGGGCACGGCGCCCGTCAACCGCTACCTGCCGCCACGTCCCAAGGACGAATTGCCGGAGCTGGACGTCCTCGCGCCCTTCCTCGATCCGGTTGCGGAAGATTCCAAGGGATTTGTCGGCTGGCTTGATCGCACGCTGTCCAGGCTGTCCTGATGCATCCGGCGCCGTCCATCATCCTTTTCACCACGCTGTCGGGCCTTGGCTTCGGCATGCTGGCGTTTCTGGGGCTTGATGCCGCGCCGCCAACGGGCTGGTCCGCGCTGGCCTTCCTTTTCATCGCCTTTTCGCTCGCTGTCGGCGGTCTCCTCGCGTCGACATTTCATCTGGGCCATCCCGAACGGGCGCTCAAGGCGTTCACGCAATGGCGGTCATCCTGGCTGAGCCGCGAGGCCTGGGTGGCGCTGCTCGCATTGTCCGCGATGGCGCCATATGGGGCCGGACTCGTCTTTCTGGACACGGCCTGGCGCGTGCCGGGCGTTGCGGGCGGCATTCTTTCCGTCGCCACCGTCTTTGCGACGTCAATGATCTATCTCCAGATGCGGACGGTGCCTCGCTGGAACCATTGGTCGCCACCGGCGCTCTTCCTGGGATTTGCGCTGGCAGGAGGCGCGCTCATGACGGGTCGCGTGTCCGTGGCGCTGTGGGCGCTGCCGCTCCTGGCCGTCGTCCAGGTCTTCGCCTGGATCGATCAGGACCGGCGGGAGAAGGCAACCGACACCAACCTGGCGACGGCGACGGGTCTTGGTCATGTCGGAAAGGTTCGGGCGTTCGAGTCGCCCCATACGGGAGAGAGCTACCTTACCCGGGAAATGGTGTTTCAGGTCGGGCGCAAGCACGCGATGGTCCTGAAGATCGTTTCGGTGCTGCTCTTCGCTGTGGTTCCGCTTGTCCTGCTGCTCCTGCCGTTCACGCATTTTCTTGTGGCGCCTGCGGCGGCAAGCCATCTTCTGGGCGCCTTGATCCAGAGATGGCTGTTTTTTGCGGAGGCGCGCCACGTGGTCGGACAATACTATGGAAGCTGGGACATGACGGATGTGCGCAGGGGGTGACGATTCGCCCGTTGAATTTTTTCTGCACCTGCATAATGTGCGCGCGAAACCGCGGGTGAAGCAGCTGCCCGCTGGCAAACCAGGAGGAGTTCAACAATGACCAATGTTGTCATCGCATCCGCGGCCCGCACGCCGGTGGGCAGCTTCAATGGCAGTTTTGCCGGCACCCCGGCCCATGACTTGGGAACAGCGGTTCTCGAAGAGGTCGTGTCGCGCGCCGGCGTCGAAAAGGACGAAGTTTCCGAGACCATCCTGGGTCAGGTGCTGAATGCAGGGCAGGGCCAGAATCCGGCGCGCCAGGCGCATGTGAATGCCGGCCTTCCGGTCGAGAGCGCGGCGTGGGGGATCAACCAGCTCTGCGGCTCCGGCCTGCGCGCCGTGGCGATCGGGGCGCAGCACATCCAGCTGGGCGATGCCGGGATCGTGGCTGCGGGCGGACAGGAAAACATGTCGATCAGCCCGCATGCGCAGGCCCTGCGTGCCGGCAAGAAAATGGGCGACGTGAAGCTTGTCGACACGATGCTCAGTGACGGGCTCCTGGACGCGTTCCACGGCTATCACATGGGACAGACTGCCGAGAACGTCGCGGAAAAATGGCAGATCAGCCGCGACCAGCAGGATGAATTTGCGGTGGCGAGCCAGAACAAGGCGGAGGCTGCGCAGAAGGCGGGCAAGTTTGATGACGAAATCGTCCCGTTCACGGTCAAGACCCGGAAGGGCGACATCGTGGTCGACAAGGACGAATATGTCCGTCACGGCGCGACGCTCGAGAACATGCAGAAGCTCAGGCCGGCCTTCGACAAGGAAGGGTCGGTGACAGCTGGCAACGCCTCGGGCATCAATGACGGTGCCGCCGGCGTGCTTCTCATGAGTGCGGACGAGGCCGAAAGGCGCGGCATCGAGCCACTGGCCCGCATCGTCTCCTACGCCACGGCCGGGCTGGATCCCTCGATCATGGGCGTCGGACCGATCTACGCAAGCCGCAAGGCGCTCGAAAAGGCGGGCTGGAAGATCGACGACCTGGACCTGATCGAAGCGAACGAGGCATTCGCTGCGCAGGCCTGTGCCGTCAACAAGGACATGGGCTGGGATCCTGAGATCGTGAACGTCAACGGCGGCGCGATCGCCATCGGTCATCCAATCGGCGCCTCCGGCGCACGGGTCCTGAACACGCTGCTCTTCGAGATGAAGCGCCGGGATGCCAGGAAGGGCCTTGCCACGCTTTGCATCGGCGGCGGGATGGGCGTTGCGCTCTGCGTAGAGCGGCCGTGAGGACGTGACCGAGGCCGAGACCCGCGACTGAATTCGGTCAACGGCCTCGGAACGCCCCGAATTCGAGCTTGAAGGTGCTGGAAGGCGCCTTGGCATTGCCAGACCAACTTGGAGGTACAGATGGCACGCATTGCACTTGTGACCGGCGGGAGCCGGGGAATCGGAGAGGCGATTTCGAAGGCGTTGAAGGCGGACGGGTACGAGGTTGCCGCGACCTACGCCGGAAACGACGAAAAGGCGGCGGCGTTCACGTCCGAGACCGGTATCAAGACGTACAAATGGAACGTCGCGGACTACGAGGCGTCCGCCACCGGAGTCGCCAGCGTGGAAAGCGATATCGGGCCGATCGACACGGTTGTGGCCAATGCCGGCATCACCCGGGACGCGCCGTTCCACAGAATGACGCCAGAGCAATGGAACGAGGTTGTCGCCACCAACCTGACCGGCGTGTTCAACACGGTGCATCCGGTCTGGCCCGGCATGCGGGAACGGAAGTTTGGCCGCGTGATCGTCATCAGTTCGGTCAACGGGCAGAAGGGCCAGTTCGGACAGGTGAACTACGCCGCGACCAAGGCGGGCGACCTGGGATTCGTGAAGTCGCTGGCGCAGGAAGGTGCGCGTGCGGGGATTACCGCGAACGCCATCTGCCCCGGCTACATCGCGACCGAGATGGTGATGGCGATAGACGAGAGCATTCGCGAGAAGATCATCGCGGGCATTCCCGCCGGACGCCTTGGCGAGCCGGACGAGATCGCGCGTTGCGTGACGTTCCTGGCATCGGAGGGTGCCGGTTTCATCAACGGTTCGACCGTTTCCGCAAACGGCGCTCAGTTCTTCGCGTAGGGCAGGCTGAAGGCCCGCCGGGCAATGGCATTCGGGTAGGGTTCACGGCTGCGTGGGCGCACTTTCCGGCAGCCGGCGCGCCGTTGACACGACTTGACCGTTGCCGTCCCGGCCAAGGCTCCTTCGCGCAGCCGTCGGCAGGCGTCCGCGATTGGCGTGCTGCCGACGGTCAAGTGCAGGATTTGCCCGAGGACCATCGAATCATTGACCTCAACGCGGCCACTTTCCCGGGCCGTCGCCTGAACCGACAACAGATCGCTGACTTGCGGGAGACCGTCGAGTCGTTCCCCGGCAGCAGCCGCAACGCGCTTGCGCAGAGCGTGTCATGACGTTTCCTCGGAACGACCGTGCAGGGCGGCTGCCGGCTCGGGAGCCTGCCGCGGGATGCCGGAAACCTGGCAGGTCTCCGGCCCGCGGCGCAGTCGAGCGGGGCAATGCGGACCGGTGCGTGGATCATTCCGCGATGTCCTCGTTCCAGAGCTCCGGCCTTTCGTCGATGAATCGAGCCATCAACGCAATGCAGTCCGGATCATTGGCCAGGACGACCTCGACACCGCGTTCGCGCAGAAACTCCGGATTCCCGTGGAAATTCTCGGCCTCGCCGATGACAACCCGGGGAATCTTGAACTGTATGATTGTGCCGGTGCACATCATGCACGGGCTCAATGTCGTGTAGAGCGTTGTGTCCGCATAGCTGCGCTGCCGGCCGGCCTTGCGCAGGCAATCCATCTCGCCATGGGCGATCGGGTCGCCTTGCTGCACCCGCTGATTTCGCCCTTGCGCCACCAACGTCGTGCCGCGAGCGAGCACGCTGCCGATCGGGCAGCCGCCTTCTTCGTAGCCCGCCTTGGCCTCGTCATAGGCGAGGCGAAGGAACTTGCGGTCGATTTCCTTGAGCATGTGCCACCTCCAGGTGAGAGACTTCATCAAAAAGATGTTTACTTGTAGGATGAATCAGTCAAGTCTTTCCCTGGATGGACCAAGCATCGTCAGAGTCTACCGAAGCTGCCAAGGACGCGCCACTTGTTCGTGCACCAGCCGGACGGCTTGGCGCCAGCGCCGTCTTTGTCGGCGACATGGTTTACGGAGGCCATGCCCGCGATCAGGAGGCGGATCGGAGGGGATCGAGCCTCGCGTTTGCGCGTCCGGCACATGCCCGCGAAGTTCCCGGAGTCCTTCGCATATGCGCAAATGCAGGCATCAGTCTTGCGCCGCGGGGCGATCACGCGTGCACCGTTGTCCTGGCGCAGCATTCCAGCGCGCCGTTGCTTGAAGGCAGGTCCGACCCTGCACGCGCCAAGGCTGCCCAGGTTCCCGGCGGCTTGCCGTTTCGTCGCGAACTGCCCGCAGGCAAGTTTGGCGCGCTTGATCGCCGGAGCAGCATGAACCCTGTCTGTCTGATTGCGGCCTCGGAGACTCGAGGGTGAAGAGACCCGCCCAAGCGATCGGCCAACCCGAGCCCCTTTCGACCCGCGTGGCCGAGCACCTCAGTCGTGAGATCCGCTCGGGCCGGATCGCGCCCGAAAGCCGGTTGCCGACCGAGCATGATCTGGCCCGCGAACTGGGCATCAGCCGCAACGTGGTGCGCGAAGCGCTGTCGCAATTGCGGGCCGACGGCCTGATCTATGTGCGCCAGGGGGCAGGAACCTTCGCGCTGGCCCCGGAGGACAGCAAGGTGATCCGGCTGGATCCGCTGTCGCTGGGCGAAGCTTCCGATCTGGGACAGTTGTTCGAGCTTCGCTCGGTGCTGGAGACCGAGGCCGCAGGCTTGGCCGCGACCCGGATCGGGCCGGATGGCCTGGCAGTTCTGGCGCAGGCGCTGGGCAGGATGCAGGGCAGCGAACGCACGCGGGACGATTCGGTCGCGGCCGATCTGGAGTTTCACCGCGAGATCAGCCGCGCCACCGGGAACGCCTACATCCTGACTTTCACGACCTACATTGCTGGCCAGATCCGAGACACGATCTACCTTGCTCGGCGCAGCCGGCCGATCGAGATTGTCGTCGAGGAAACGATTGCCGAACATGTCGCGATCCTTGCCGCACTTGAGGCCAGGGACGAGGTGGCCGCCCGCCGCGCAATGCGGCGTCACGTGCTGCTGTCCGGGGTCCGCGCCGACGCAAAGCTCCCGGAACACCTGAACGGAGAACTCGAATGAGCCTTGCCGCGCTGAAACGCTTGACCGACATCTGCATCCTCGTCGAGGACATCGAGCGCACGGTCGCATTCTATACAGGCAAGCTGGACTTCACGCTGCGTCGCCGGGCAGAGGGGTTTGCCGACTTCGAGATGCCGGGCGTGACGCTTGCGGCCTGGGAAATCGGGCACATCAACGAACACGCGGGCGTGCCGAACCTTCCCGAGCGCGCCGGGCACAAGGCCTGCGTTGCGGTTGAACTGCCGGGGCCTGGCGATGTTGACCGTCTCTACGCGGAACTGCACGCAAGGGGCGTCGCTTTCGAACGTCCTCCGGCGGACTACATTTGGAACGCGCGTTGCGCCTATTTCTATGACCCGGACGGCACAGTCTGGGAACTCTACGCCTGGCTGGACGGGGGGCCGGGCGATTACCACGACCCGGACAAACATGCAAAAACAGGAGAGTAAGATGAACAGATTCTCGAACATGTCGCGGCGGCGATTCCTTGCAGGCGGCAGCGGCGTGGCCATTGCCGGCGCGTGCGGCGGAGCTGTCCAGATGGTGCTTCCGGACGTGGCAAGTGCCATGGGGGCAAAGGTGGTGATCAAGTACGACTGGCTGATGTCAAACGGACAGATCGGCGATGTCGTGGCGGCTGAAAGGGGACTTTACGAAGCGGCCGGGCTGGATGTGGAGTTCGCGCCGGGCGGGCCGAACTCGGCCACCGTGCCTCCGGTGACTTCGGGCGCGGCAACGCTTGGCCAGTTCTCGGAGACGCCACAGCTCTTCAATGCACGTGCGGGCGGCGTGCCGGTCAGGATCCTTGCCTGTGGCTACCGGACCGGGCCGTATGCGCTGACTTCCAGGCCTGAAATGCCACTGCGCAACCTCGACGACCTGCAGAACGTGCGCGTCGGCATCCAGCCCACGGCTCGTTTCCTGATCGACGCGATCGCCGCCAAGCACGGCATCCCGATCGAGAACATCACCGTGGTTCCGGTCGGCTTTGACAAGTCGCCGCTTGTTGCCGGCGAAGTGGACGCCATAGGCGGCTGGATCACAAACACCCAGGCACTTTCGGTGGTGGGCGACGACCGGATCGACCTCTTGGTCAGCGATCTCGGGCTTGAATCCTACGCAGATGTCTATTTCGCGACCGACGACGCGGTGGATGGCAATGCCGAACAACTGGCAGCGTTCATCGGTGCGACGGCACAGGGCTGGGGCTGGGTCCATGCCAATCCGTCCGAAGCCGTCGAGATCATGGTCGGGGCGGTTGACGGCCTCGATCTCGGCTGGGAGCTGAAGACCATCGACCTGGTCCTGCGGCTCAGCTTTGACGAGGACACTGCCCGCGACGGGTGGGGCACCTTCGATCCGGCAAGCCTGGAGGCGCAGCTGGCGCTCTACGACCAGATCGGCCAATACCCGAACGGGCGACCGAGCCTTGAGGAGGTGCACACCACCACGATTCTCGAAATGACGGCAGACATGCGCCCGAAACTTGGCGCGCCGGCCTGAGGCATGCGCGCCGCGGCGGTCGAAACCGAGCGGCTTCACATCGGCTACGTGAATGGCCGGGACGCAGTCACCGTTCTGAGCGAAGTCGATCTGCTCGTGCCCGAGGGCGAGTTTCTCATGATCCTCGGTCCCTCGGGCTGCGGAAAGTCGACTTTGCTGCGGGTCATTGCCAATCTGCTCGACCCCCTGGGCGGACGGATCGCCGTGCTGGGCGGCGCGCCGGAGGCGGCGCGTCGGGCGCGCAGGACGGGGTTCGTGTTCCAGGATGCGACGCTCTTACCCTGGCGCACGGTACTGCAGAACATCCGGCTGCCCGCCGTGGTGGGTGGTCGCCAATCGAAGGACTTGCCAGCGGCCCGCGTTGAAGAGGTGATGGCGCTCCTGGGCCTCTCCGGCCTCGAGAGTCGCTACCCGTCACAGCTTTCCGGCGGTCAGCGCCAGCGCGTGGCAATTGCCCGGGCACTGGTGGATGAGCCCGAAATCCTCTTGATGGATGAACCTTTCGGCGCGCTCGATGAAATCACGCGCGACCGGCTGAACGATGAATTGCTCTCGATCTGGCGCGAAACCGGCACGACCATCCTTTTCGTCACCCATTCCATCGAGGAAGCGGTCTATATGGGCCAGCGCATCATGGTGCTCGGAGCCAATCCGGGGCGCATCCTCAACGTTCGCGACCTGCGGCCGATCAAGTCCGCTGACAATGCCTGCAAGCGAGAGGATCCGGCCATCGTAGCCGAGATCGCCGCACAGCGCCGCCTGCTGGCCGAAGCATCATGAGCCGCGCTGTCCAGGTCCTTGCGCCTGTTTTCGGTGCGCTGTCGATCCTCGCCGCCTGGCAGTTCCTGCTGCCGCTTTCGGGCTTGCCGGCCTATATCGCACCGACGCCCACCAAGATCTTTGCGGTCTTCGTCACGCAGACCGACCTGATCCTCACGAATTTCTTGCCCACGGCGACCGAGGCGCTTGCCGGCTTCCTGTTTGGCAACCTCGCCGCCATGATGTTCGCCATCCTCTTCGCCTACGCTCGCTTCATCCGCGTGGCCTATTTTCCGGTAGTTCTGTTCTTCAACACGATTCCGATTCTTGCGCTCTCGCCGATCATCATCCTGATCTTCGGACTGGGCATGACGCCCAAGATCATCATCGCCGCGATCATCTGCTTCTTCCCGACGCTGGTGAACATGATCCGCGGTCTTGCGTCCGCCACTTCCAGCGAGGAAGAGCTGTTCCGCATGCTCTCTGCGACAAGGTTTGAGACCTTCCTGCGGCTGCACCTGCCGCGCGCGCTGCCGATGCTGTTTTCCTCGCTGCGCATCGCCTCCGCCACGGCGGTGATCGGCGCCATCGTGGGCGAATGGATCGGCGCCGACAAGGGCTTGGGCGCGCTGATCATCCAGGCCACCTTCAACTACCAGTCCGACAGGCTCTACGCGGCAATCGTCGCGTCCTCGTCGCTCTCCATCGCGCTCTTTGCACTGGTCGCATTGATTGAGGCGCGCGTGATGAGGGGCTGGGCGCGATAGCCGGGACATCTCGATGTGTCGCGGAAGGGCGCGCTTTCCAGCGGGTGCGCATCCGGCCCAACCGTCGTCGCCCGGGTTGGAAGCGGCAAAGGGGGATTGCGGATGCAAACAATGCAGGCTGAAGCGCTCCGATGTCGCAGGCCTGCCGCCGGGCAGTCGGATCAGCCGCTTGCAGAACAGGCTTGGCGCGTTGCGCGACCGCGTCGCGGACCCGCTCAGGAGGGCCGCCCGGCAAGACCCTCGAGGTCGCCTGGCGCCCGGAGACCGGAATCGGGACGCGCGACGCCAGGGGTACAGTCGAGATCAACGTGACGCCCTGCGGAAGGTCGTCGGTCAGGCGTCGCCACCGAACAGCCGCTGGCAGGCCGCTTCGGCCCGGCTTGTGATCTCGCTCACTCCCGGAATGCGCAGCGTCGCCGATCATTGCAACGATCAGGGTCGGGTCGCCGTCCTCTTGGGCGGCTTCCAGGCAATCCTGCTGGGCGACTGGCACGGAGAGACGTGCCGCAAGATCCCAATGCCCGGTTGCAGCAGCAATTCCCGGCCTCCCTTGCCTGTCGCCTTGCGTGGGCAAAACCGACGTTCCGGCTTTTCTTCGAGTCGCCGCAAGGCACCAGCATGACGCATCGCAACTCGCATCCCTGCCTGACTCGCCAAGAGGCGAACGGGACTGATCAACTTCTGTGAGGGCCGGCGGGCCGCTCTAGTTTCCGGAGAGCGTCGTCGTCTATGCCTGGTGACTGAGCCGCTCGATTTCCTCTTTGATCTTCAGCTTTTGCTTCTTGAGCGCGGTGATCTCCAGATCGTCGAATGCAGGGCTGCGCTGCGCCGTTTCGACTTCCATTGAAAGATCCTGGTGCTTCTTGCGGAGTTCCTGAAGATGCGAACTCAAATTCATTTGCTTCCCTTTCTTTTTCGATGATGCCAGTCGAGCACGAAATGCGATTCGTGTCACGCCGTGATGGCCAAAAAAAATGCCGAATCCAGGGTTGAATCCGGCCGGACGTGACCTTGGACAGCGGACCGTATTGGCGGCCGCTGCCGCGCCCGTGCCATTCATGGCTCGATGGACGGGCAGCCCGGACTTGGGCAAACGCTTGAATTCCAGCCGACGAAATTCGTGCAATCGCTGCCGGGACGATGTTTCCACAGGCTTCCGTTCGCGGTACGCAATCATCCGTCGAGGATGAGTGCGGCGGCGTCGCGAAGGATTGCGCTTGCAGCCTCGGTGTAGTCGTCACCGTCCGAATGGTGACGGTCGCCTTCATGCAGCACGAGCGGTGGAAGAAGGCGAAACGCTCCCTTCGAGCCGGTCCGGCCCTGCAGGATGAAGAGCTTGGCCGGACGGGAGCGTCTGGGCTGCATTGGAAGGATGCGGATGCTTCCCAGACGTGTGCCGACGTCCGCGAGCATGCGCGGCAAGTGTTCGATTCGCTGGATGAACGTCAGGGTGCCGCCCGGCTTCGCCCGGCGCACTCCTGCGTCGATCCATGCCTCCATTCCCGTCTCCCCGCTCCGGCTGGTCTCGCGCTCCGTTTCCGGGGAAGCGCTCCCGGTCCTGCGATCGAAGTACGGCGGATTGAACATTACGTGGTCGAAGCGTCGAGAGGTGACGCTCTTGGGCATGCACGCGATGTCGGCCTCGACAATCGTGCCGGTCAAGTGGTTGAGACTGAGGTTTTCGCGGGCCAGGCAGACATGGCCCGGATTGTGGTCAATGCCGGTCGCGGCCAGATCCTGCACCCGCGCCATCAGGCAGAGCAGTGCGGTTCCGGCACCCGTGCCGAGATCGAGAACCGAGTTGCCAGGAGACGCGGGCACGGACGCCGCCAGAAACACCGGGTCGGACCCCGCACGGTAACCTGTCGCGGGCTGGCGAATTCTCAGGCGTCCCCCCAGGAAGGCGTCCGCGACAATTTTACTCATGGCACGACGGGCAGGTCGTTGTCCGTCAATATCCGGCTGGCAATGAAGTAGTCCTTGTCTTGAACCATCAGGCGACGCGGCAGGACTCCGATCGAGCCTTCCAGTACACTCATGTGGACGTCCATCTGAAAGCAGTCTATATCCTCGCCCTCAAGGAGGGCGGTCGCGAAAGCGATCAACGTGGGGTCGTTCGTGCGCATGAGCTCTCTCATGAAATGAATAAATGGCAGACCCAGTTGTTTGTCGACCCCTCTGACGGGTGTGTGATGAGTCTGGATACCTACGTCTCGGCAAAGCCCTACCATCTGCTGGCGGAAGCGCTGCAAGATGACCTCGCGGCAATGGACCGGTTGATCCAGGAGCGGATGCAATCAAGGAATGCCCCGCTCATTCCGGAGATTGCCGCGCATCTTGTGGAAGCGGGCGGCAAGCGCGTGCGCCCGATGCTGACTCTCGCGGTCGCCCGGCTCTTTGGCTATCGGGGCGAGGACCATCACCGGCTGGCCGCGACGGTGGAGTTCATTCACACGGCAACCCTTCTTCACGACGATGTCGTGGACGAAAGCCGGCAGCGGCGCGGGCGCCCGTCTGCAAACCTTCTTTGGGACAACAAGTCGTCGGTTCTCGTCGGCGACTACCTGTTCGCGAGGTCGTTCCAGTTGATGGTCGAGACCGGTTCCTTGCCGGTGCTTGGCGTCCTTTCCCAAGCTGCCGCAATTCTTGCCGAGAGCGAGGTCCTCCAGCTGTCGGCGGCGGCTAGCCTGGAGACTTCGGAAGAGATGCACCTGAGCATCCTTCGCGGGAAGACGGCAGTGCTCTTTGCCGCCGCCGCGGAAGTCGGCGGCATTGTTGCAGGCGCGAGCGAACGACAGGTGGAAGCCCTTCGGGAGTTCGGGGATGCATTTGGCATCGCGTTCCAGATCGCTGATGACCTGCTTGACTACTTTGGCGATGCGGAAGCCACCGGAAAGGAACCAGGCAACGACTTCCGCGAGCGGAAGCTGACCCTGCCGGTGATCAAGGCGGTCGCAAATGCGAGCGCAGAGGAGCGCGCCTTCTGGCAGCGCACGATTGAGAGGGGCGAACAGCAGGACGGCGATCTGGAACGGGCGCTGGAACTGATCGCCCGGCACGGCGCTGCGGCCGCAGCGCGGGACCAGGCGCTTGAATGGTCGGCAAGGGCGAAGGGGGCGCTGGAACTCCTGCCTGACCATGAGATGCGGGACATGCTGCATGACCTCACGGAATACGTCGTCGTGCGCCTCGTCTGACGGGCCGAAAGCCCCGGAGCTTCAGCCCGGACAGATGCGTGGCGAGGCCAGTTCGGATTGATCGCCGAGCTGTCCGGACGCGAGCCACCATTCGGGATGGCGTGCCCCAATCCCGGCTTCCGCCTCGCGTGCATGCCGTTCATCGTCAAAGAGCCCAAAACATGTCGCGCCCGATCCCGACACGCGGGCCAGTCCGCATCCCGGACTCGCGCGCAGCAATTCGAGCACGTCGGCAATCACCGGCGCCTCTTTCAGGGCGACCGGCTCCAGGTCGTTGCGTTGTTCCGACAGCCATTCAATGACGCCCGGCACGTCCGGGTCCGGTGGCAGGTTGCCGGGCATCTGCCCGTTGTCCTTTCTTGCCAGTCCGGCGAAGACCCTTGCAGTCGATACGGGGGTTCGCGGATTGATCATCACGGCAGGAAGCGACGGAAGGTCGACGAAAGTGATCTCCTCGCCGATGCCGCCCACGCGGCAGGGTCTGCATGCAAGGCACATCGGAACATCTGCGCCAAGCGCGAGGGCGGTCCGTGAAATGGCAGGCAGGTCTTCGTGGCGCGCGGCAAGGCCCCTGAGCACTGCAGCCGCGTCAGCGGATCCTCCGCCGACACCAGCCGCAACCGGCAGGCGCTTTTCAAGCAGCAGGGATGAACCCGTGCCGCCTTGCACGAGGGCAGCCGCCTTCAATGCGAGGTTTTGCATCCCGGCCGGAACCATCGCAGATTCCGTCCCCGTCACTGCCAGGTCCAGCGAGGGTCCGCTCTTGATGACAAGGCGGTCGTGGACAGGGGCGAACGCAACCAGTGAGTCGATCAGGTGATAGCCGTCCTTCCGCTGGCCGGTAACGTGGAGCGTCAGGTTGACCTTGGCCGGGGCGGCGACCTCAACCGCCGTCATTCGCCACGTTCAGCGGAGGAGCGCCTTCTTCAGCCAGAACGGCGTCGAGGCCGACTTCAAGCTTGCGGCGGATGCGGTCCGGGTCGACGTCGCCCTGGTCCGTTTCGTCGGTGAAGAACGACAATGCTCGATGCCACTGGAACTCGGCTTCGCGATGACGTCCGACAGCCCAGTACACGTCGCCGAGATGATCATTGACGATTGGATCGGTTGGCAAGTGCTCGGCCGCCTTTTCCATGTGCGGGACTGCTTCTGCGTACCGGCCAAGGCGATAGAGGCCCCATCCAAGTGAGTCGATGATGTGCCCGGCATCCGGGCGTTGCTCGGCCGCGCGTTCAATCAGCGCAAGCGCTTCCTCAAGGTCTGTCTGCAGTTCCAGCAGCGAATAGCCCAGATAGTTCAGAACCGTCGGCTGGTCCGGCTTGAGTTCGAGCGCCGTTCGGAAGTCCGCCTCGGCCAGGTCCCATTGGCCGGTGCGCTCATGTGCGATGCCCCTGGTGAAGTAGATGATCCAGTGTTGCTCCACCGGTTCGCTGACCATCGAAAGTGCGTTGTTGTAGGGTGCCTTTGCCTCCTCGTACCTCTCAAGCTCGCGGAACAGGTCGGCGAGCGCGACATGGACCTGCAACAGGTGGCCGTGGCTTTCGGCAAGTTGCTGCAGCACCTCGATGGCCGCACCTTCCTGCCCTGACTGGCGGAGCGCTTCGGCCCGTCCTAGCTCGGCAGCGTGGAATTCCGGATGGTTTCGCGGAACCTTGTCATAGACCTCGGTGGCGAGATCGTGCTGGTCAAGCTGCTCCAGCAGTTCCGCCGTCAGCAGCAAGGCGTCGATGTGGTCGGGGCGCAGCGATGCGGCCATCCTGGCATAGAGGAGCGTGTAGCTCCTCTGCGGCTCCTGGCGCAGGGCCCTGGCGATGGAATGGTACACCTCCGCCAGCCCGTCCCTTGCGTTGCGCACGGAGTTGAACGGAATGGTCTCGCCCGCCTCGAGCCGGGCACGCAGGTCCTCAAGGTAAGGATCGCCCAGCGCAAAATTCTGGCTTTGCGCGATCAGGTCCAGCGCATCGTCGTTGCGTTCAAGCTGGCTGAGGACCTCTGCGTATGCCACGACCCCGCGCCGGGGAAGGCGAAGCACCATGCCAGCGTCGCCGGACAGAATGTGCGCCGCCCCCTCGAAGTCGCCGGCCGAAGCGAGAGCGAGCGCCTTGTGGTAGAGTCCGAAGATGCGCGTGGATTCGTTCTCAGTCTCCGCCATCTCGTCAAAGGCTTCAAGCGATTCCGCCATGCGGCCCGCGCCAAAAATGGCCCACGGCTCGGCCAGGTCGTCAAACAGCGGTCCTACAGAAAAACCGTTGTCCAGCGCACCGAGAAGACCTGACCAATCCTCGTCTTGCGCGGCCTTTCCGAGAAGGACCAGGCTTGCAACCTGGCTGCTTTCGCCGGCTACGGCAATGCGCTCCAGCACCTGTGCGGCACTCTCGAGATCGCCGAGGCTCAGGAATGCAGCGCCCGTGCTTTCGAGAAGCGCAAGATTGGCCGGATCGCTGGCCAACGCTTCGGAGAAATGCTTGGCGGCCGCGCCGTAGTCATTTGCCTTGAAGGCCGACCGGCCGGCTAGGTAGCTTCCTGCATCGCCTGCCACGTCGGCCGTTGCAGGCCACGTGCCGGCAGACAAGAGAAGGAGCGGGGTCAAGAGGGCGAGACGCATTGCTGATTCCTGAATTTGCGTTGTGCAACCTAAGGTGCGGTCGGCGCCTTCGCAATCCCGTGCCTTGTCGACAACGGGAAGACCGGCATGTCCTGCGGCTGGCGACGCACGCCGGGCAGCCGGCGCACCGTTTTGCTGGCTGTTCCGCTACATGTTCGGATAGTTCGGGCCGTCACCGCCCTGAGGCGTCGTCCAGGTGATGTTCTGGCTCGGATCCTTGATGTCGCAGGTCTTGCAATGGACGCAGTTCTGAAAGTTGATCTGGAACCGACGGTCTTCTTCCTCGCCCACGAATTCATAGACGCCGGCAGGGCAGTACCGGGCCGAAGGTCCGGCAAACCTTGGCCAGTTCACCTGCACGGGAACGTCAGGGTCGGACAGCACAAGATGTGCAGGCTGGCTTTCCTCGTGGTTGGTGAAGGAGTAGCTCACGCTGGTCAGCCTGTCGAAGCTGAGAACGCCGTCCGGCCTGGGGTACTCGATGGGCGCATGCCGTGAGGCGTCCTCGGTCGAATCCGCGTCCGTCTTGCCGTGCTTCAGGGTCCCGAACAGGC
>VYCX01000252.1 GCA_009843725.1 Boseongicola sp. SB0675_bin_26 | reverse complement strand
GCCAGCACCGCGTTCTGCCCGCCAAAGGCGAACGCGTTCGACAGGACATGGGAGACCATTGCCTCGCGAGCTTCATTGGGAACTACGTCCAGGGAACATTCCGGATCCGGTTCCTCGTAGCCGATCGTGGGCGCGATCACCCCGTCATTGAGCGCCATGAGGCATGCAAGGAGTTCCACGGCGCCCGTGCCTCCGATCAGGTGGCCGTGCATCGACTTGGTCGACGAAATCATGACCTCGTCCGCATGATGGCCGAAGACTTTGGACACCGCGGCACATTCGGTCTTGTCGTTTGCCGCCGTGCCCGTGCCGTGCGCATTGATGTACCCCACCTTCTCGGCGCCGATGCGTGCATCCTTCAGCGCGCCCGAGATGGCCCGCGTTGCCCCCTGCTGGGAAGGCATCACGATGTCGGCCGCGTCGGATGTCATCGAGAATCCCACGACTTCGGCGAGGATGTTCGCACCCCGCGCCTTCGCATGCTCGAATTCCTCAAACACGAATATGCCTGCCCCCTCTCCCTGAACCATCCCGTTCCGGTTGGCGGAGAACGGTCGACATGCGTCCTTCGACATGACGCGGAGACCTTCCCAGGCCTTCACGCCGCCGAAGCAGAGCATGCTTTCCGATCCGCCCGTCACGATAGCGGTGGCCGCGCCGGACCGAATCAACCAGAAGGCCTGGCCCATGGCATGGTTCGAAGAGGCGCATGCCGTCGCGACAGTGAAGGACGGCCCCTTGAGATTGTAATTCATCGACACGTGGCTCGCTGCCGAATTGTTCATGAGCTTCGGGACGATGAAGGGATGAACCCGATTCTTGCCCTCTTCGTACACGGCCCGGTAGTTCTCGTCCTGCGTGTTGAGACCGCCGCCGGAAGTGCCAAGAACGACTCCCGATTCAGCGGCGACATGGCCGGAGAATTCAAGCCCGGACTGTGCAATCGCCTCCTCTGCGGCGATCAGTGTGAACTGTGTGAACCTGTCATACAGGGCCTGCTGCTGGCGATTGAACCGCTGATCCGGATTGTACCCCTTGACCTGCCCTCCGATCCGGATCGAAAGGCGCTCGACGTCACGAATGTCCAGTTCGCCAATTCCGCACCGCCCCTCGCGCATGGCTTCATAGGTTTCGGGCACTGAATGGCCGAGAGGATTGATCGTTCCGGATCCGGTGATGACAACCCGACGCACCGCTAGTCGGCTTGCTCCGCGACGAGTTTCTCGACGGTGGCCACGACCGTCGCCACCGAGGAAATGTCAAAGTCGCTCTTTTCAGGCTCGTTCGCGTTGAATGGAACCTGGATGTCAAAACTCTCCTCGATAGAGAAGATCGCCTCGACGAGTCCCATTGAATCCACGCCAAGATCTTCGAGAGACTGATCGAGTGCAACGTCCGACGGCTCGAGAACCGCCTGTTCGGCGATGATTTCGATCACCCGTTCCTTGACGCCGCTCATTGTGTCCCATTCGCAAAGATAGAAGCCGTTGGCAGATGTTTAGTCGCCCTTGCCACCCATTGAAACTGCTTTCTTGAGCGCTTCGATGTCCTTGAGGATTCGGGGCAATCTGCGCCAGTTCCTCGAAGCGGTGACATATTGGTCCATCTTCATGGCTGGATAACCGAGGAGAACCCGGCCGGCCGCAACTCGCGACAGCACAATGGCGCCGCCGCCCACCACGACATCGTCGCCTACCGTGACATTGTCGGTGATTCCCGCCTTCCCGCCGATGATGACTCGATCGCCCACCACGGCCGATCCCGCGACGCCCGCATGCCCGCACATCAGGACGTCCTCGCCAATCTGTGCATTGTGACCGATCTGCACGAGGTTGTCGATCTTCGTGCGATTGCCAATTCGGGTCGCGCTGACCGTTCCGGCATCAACTGCAGTGTTGGCGCCGATCTCCACGTCGTCCCCGATCTCGACCGAACCCAGCGAATGAATGCGACTCCAGCCGGACGTCATTGCGCCGGCTTCGGTTCCGAGCGAACGGCGCACCTGCTCGACCCTGTCCGAATCTCCCGCAACAAAGCTGAATCCGTCACCTCCGATGATCGCGCCTGGCTGGCAAATGAAGCGTTCTCCGATCCTGACCCTGGCACCGATCCGGACGCCAGCGTGAATCAGCGCATCCGGCCCGACCTCTACATCCTCCGCGATGCTTGCATGCGCCGCAATGCGTGCATTTGCGCCAATTCGCGCCCGGGGTCCAATCACGACCAGGGGACCGACCGCCGCACCCTCGCCGACTGCAGCGCTCGGGTCGACGACTGCAGATGGATGGATTCCAAGGGCAATCTCCGGCCCTTTGTCCAACAACGATGTCAGGCCCGCCATTGCCATTCTCGGATGCTTCACCTTGATGGCGGCCTCCAGGCCAAGAGCTTGCCAGTCGGCGTCATGCCTGACAATTGCGGCACGTGCGCAGCCGTCGGCAAGGGCCGACACGTAATTCGGGCTCATGGCCAGCGCGAGTTCGTCCGGCGCGGCCTCGCTCGGCTCCGCTGCGCCCCTGACGGAGAGCCGCACGTCACCGACGGCATCCGCCTCCAGCGCTGCCGCAATTTCCTCGACTGTCTGATTCATGTTGAACCCGCGAGCTTGCGATGCGGAATTCTCGCTGCCCGTCCTCGAGCTGCAGGCATCGCGTCAACCCGAGCCTTAGCTCCTGATCTCCTGAAGCGAAACCCCGGCATTCTTCAGCGCTTCCCAGATGCGTGCATCGCGCCCATAGATGTCGGGCCGAAACTGGATCTTGCCGCCCGCCTGCGTGAACGCGGTACGATACACGAGATGAACCGGCACATGCTCTTCGAGTTCAACCACGAGTTCCTCGCCCGTTTCCAGGCGTTCATGGATGAACACGTCCGGGTCCGCGACCTGCCTCTTCAGGAGCGCATAGGCAAAGTTGATGGGTTCACGAAGGCGAATGCAGCCGTGGCTGAAGCTCCGGACGTCCTCTCCGAACAGCTGCTTGTGCGGGGTGTCGTGGAGATAGATGTTGTGCCGGTTAGGAAACATGAACTTGACGACGCCCAGCGCGTTGTCTTCACCCGGCGGCTGTTTCAGGTCGAACGGAAAGTTCTTCTCGTCGAACATGGCAAATTCCACGCTGTCCCGCTCCACGACCTCTCCAACGCTGTTGAACAGCGTCAGGTGAGCCACGGACGTCGGATCAACCTTCAGCCTCGGGAAATATTCCTTGACCGTGATCGAGCGTGGCACATACCAGGTTGGATTGATCACCAAGTGCTCCATCACGTCCGAAAACTCGGGCGTTCGGCGATTGTCCCCTCTGGCGCCCACGACGGAGCGAGTCACGAAGGTGACCTTGCCGTCATCCACGAGCCGCACGTGAAAGTCCGGGATGTTGACCCAGACATGCCGGTCACCAAGCGGCATGTTGATCCAGCGCTCGCGCTCCATGGCAACCATGACCTGTGAAAGGCGCTTGGCCGGCTCGGCATTGATCTCGCGCAGCGTGACCGGACCGGCCACTCCGTCGACAGGCAGCCCGTGATCGAACTGGAAGACAGCCACGGCCTGCTGCATCCGCAGGTCATAGGACCTGCCTGCGTTCCGCCCAAGATATCCCATTGCGACAAGCCGGTTGCGAAGCTGCATGACTTCGGCACCTTCCGCGCCGGGCTTCAGAAATCTGGCCTGCACCTTGGATCCCCAGCCACGCCTGCCGATCAGTCCTTCCAGGCGCTCCTTCTCCTTCCTGAGCTGCGCATATTCCCGGCTGGACGGCGGCAGCGCCCGGATGAATGCGTGGGGCGACGATCTTGCAAAATCCGAAAGAATCTCCGCACGCTCCCTGTAAGGAACCTTTCGCGCGATCTCCTCATCGACCTGGTCAGGCACAAGGATGCCTGTCTGCACATCGCGCGCATAACGAAGGAACAGGCGGGTCAGTTCAACCTCAAGCCGCCCAAGATCACGTTCGGAACGCACTCGGCGGGGATTGATGTTCAGGATCTCGGGCCGGTAGCGATCCGCCGGAAGCCCATGGGACGGTGCGTCACTTGCCGCCTTCAGGAACGCGGCCCGTCGTTGCGTCGCCTTGCTGCTTCTGTCCGTCCAGATCGGCCTGTAGCCCGTGGCCTCGTAGAATTCGGCTATGACACGGTCCCCGGCCGCCGCCTTGACCACGGCCTGCACGAATTCCGAGGATCCGCTCTGGGCGAGAGCCGGATGCACCCCGCTCGCCATCAAGAACAGCGTGCAAAGCGCACCGAGAGCGGCATGCTTTAAGTGGAACAGTCCGGTTGCTGTCATTCGCAATGCACCTGCCTCTTGCCGCGCTACGGGCTCAACATCCCACATCTTTCCAAATACGCCAACGCTGTCCATTCACATCTGTGTAATTCAATTACAAGAAACCGATTCGGCACCATCGGCTTCCAGAGTCGACATTTGCCTAGGTGACTGACTCCTAACGCTAAATTCAGTTGACAGAACCCGTTTGGCAATTTCATGCAAAATTCGGATCGGCTTCAGGCGGCCGGCTTCCGCCATCTGCGCTCCAACCGCCGCAATGCAAGCGAAAGGCTGATAGTGACCGCCAGGTAGATTAGCGCGACGACATTGTAGGTCTCGAAGTATCGAAAATTGCTCGCGGCGGTGACCTTGCCGAGCTGCGTCACGTCCAGCACGCCCAGCACCGACACCAGGGAGCTGTCCTTCACCAACGCGACAAAGTCATTTCCCAAAGGCGGCAGCACGGTCTTGATCGCCTGTGGAAAGACTATGAACCGAAATCGATGCCAGCCAGAAAGCCCCAGCGCCTTGGCAGCCTCGACCTGTCCAGCGGGCACGGACGCGAATCCTGCGCGGAACACTTCGGAAATGAACGCCGAGTAGGCGATCACGAGCGCGAGCACCGCGCGCCACAGCAACGGAAAGTCGCGTGACCGAACGGGGTCGAATCCAAGTCTGCCGCCGATCCAGTTAGCCAACTCCACCAGCGCCGGCGCAAGCACGAAGGCAACGTAGAGCAGCAGTACCAGAATCGGCACGCCGCGCACGATTTCGACATAAAAGCGCGCGAACTGGCGCACGAGACGCCACCTGGACGAACTCCCCAGTGCCAGCAGGAGCCCGACGCCGGACGCCAACGCAAAACTGACCAGAGTGACAAATACCGTGATCCTCACGCCCTTCAGGAGGGTAAGGAGTATCTGCCGGTGCATGCTGTCCGACAGCACCTGCCAAAACGCGTAGCCGCCCAGCGCCAACACGGCAACGAGCCACCAGGGGAACTCATCATCCTGAGGCGCTGGAGCGTCCATCCGTGAACCCGGCCGGAACCGCCACTTCATCCGGGGCGGCAGGACGCGTCTACTGACCCAGCTTGTATTCGAGGAACCATTTCGTGTTCAGCGCATCGAGCGTTCCATCGGCCTTCATGTCGGCGATCGCAGCATTCATCGGGCCGACCAGATCGCTGCCCTTGGGAAATATGAACCCGAATTCCTCGGTGCCCAGAGGTTCTCCGACGATCTTAAGCTTGCCTTCCGAGGCGGAGACATACCCGTTCGCCGCCGTGCTGTCGGACAGGACCAGGTCGACATCGCCCGTCCGCAGCGCCTGAAGGGCCGCTCCGAAGGTCTCGAACTGAATGACCCGGGGATTTGCCTCGTCACCGTCGAGGATGTCGTAGATCGTGACATAGAACGGGGTCGTTCCGGGCTGCGCACCCGCGAGCAGGTCAGGGTTGGCAGCGAAGCTCTCGTCGTCGTCGAAGCGGGCCTCGTCTCCGGCGACGATCATCATCATCTGGGACACCATGTAGGAGTCTGAAAAATCGACCTTTTCCATGCGATCCTCCCGGATGGTGATGCCGGTCATTCCCATGTCATACTGGCCCTCGCTGACCGCGGCGATCATGGCGTCCCAACTGATGTTCTCGTACACGACCCGGATGTTCAGGCGTTCCCCTATCTCCGCCATGGCGTCATATTCCCATCCAATCGCTTCACCGGAACCGGGGTCAACGAATTGCAGCGGCGGATAGGCGTTTTCCGTCACCACCACCACTTCGCGCCCTCCCAGATCCGGCACTTCGGCCAGCACGGCTTCCGCGGAAACGATCCCGGCCAGAGCAAGGGCCGCCAGCGTCGTCTTCATTTTGCTTTCTCCTCTGTCATGAACTTGACTTGACACTGCACCGGTTGATTCAAGGCGGCCAGGCAAACCCGCGGGCGCACCCCAGACTCGTGTGAGGGCGTGAAATCGCGTCATTGCGCCGAGATGTCGCTTATCTTGTGCCTTACAATGCAGTAAGGCGCAAGTAAATGTGTCAATGGGCGGTTTCTTGCCGATTTTGCCGCATTGGCCGCAATGCATGCGACAAAAAGGTTCCTTCCGGGGTCAATTTGAGGTATACGATCGCGGCGTCTGGGGGACAACGATGGCGCATCTGTCGGTGCCGCGAAGGCACCGCAGGGCGGAGATTACGGGACGTAAGCTTGAGCATGGAAACTCTCCATCCGAATGGCTTGACGCGACGTGGGTTGCTGGGAGCGCTCTGCGCCACGGCACTGGTCGCGGCACCTAACTACACGAACGCATTCGGCTTTCTGCGGGGCGCAGGTGACATCCGCAAGATCAAGATGTATTCGGGCCGGACCGGCGAGAGCATCGACACGATCTACTGGATCGAAGGGGAGTACATCCGTGAGGCCCTGAAGGAAATCAACACCTTCATGCGCGATGTCCGCACCAATCAGGTGAAGACGATCGACAAGCGTGCAATTGACATCCTTGCGGCATCACACCGGCTGCTGGACGCGGATGCGCCCTTCCTGCTGCTTTCGGGCTACCGGTCACCAAAGACCAACGCAATGCTGAGACGGCGCTCCCGGGCCGTTGCTCGGAACTCGCTGCACATGAAAGGCCAGGCGGCAGACGTCCGGCTGCACGGGCGAAGCGTCGCCCAAGTCGCCAAGGCGGCAGTCTCATGCTCTGCGGGCGGCGTTGGCAGATACTCGCGGTCCGGCTTTGTCCACATGGATTGCGGCCCGGTCCGAACCTGGGGAAGGTAGGCCCTGTCCACAAGAATTTGGGTAGTGCAGTCTTTTGACTCTCGACCTGGTTGACCATCAGGATTTGGACTGACGGCGATCAGGCAGCCAATTCCAGCTCTTCGAAGAAACGCTGCCGATCCACCGTGGCGGCGGCCCCGATCCGATCGCTGATGCCCAATTCTGCTTCCCCGCCTGTCCTGATCAAAGTCCGCCCGGCCGCCTTTCACGATCAGGAACGCATCGACGGCAAGACATGCCTGCACGTTCATCTTCGGGGGGCCGATGAGCTTGGCCACGAACGGGCTGACGGGCCGCAAACGGAACTCACGGCGCGCGCTCCCATCAGTGCGACCTTGCCGAACTCGAAGACCACGGTCCGATCAGCAAGCACGTTGCCTCAAACTGGTCATGGGCAGCGAATTGCATCGTGTGCCCGACGACCGGAAATGCCCGGCCAAGTCCGCCCCACCCTGGAAGCGGGACACCGCCACCGTGTCAGCACGACCTCTGGTCCGGGCATCAAACCGAATCGGGCCAGCTAGGCGGGGTCTTTCGGCGCGCCCGTCGTGGCCCTGATCACCAGTTCAGCAGAAACCTCGGACACGGTCGCTGGCATGCTTGGGTCTTCGACACGATCCAGCAGCACCCTTGCCAGCTTGCGACCCAGTTTCTGGGGATGCACGGCCATCGTGGTCAACGGAGGCGTGGCGGCGGCTGCGTCCTGAATGTCGTCGAAGCCGATGATCGAAACGTCGTGGCCCGGCCTTTGGCCCGAACGTATGAGAGCGAGGCTGGCGCCGAGCGCGACCATGTCACCATTGCAAACCACGGCCGTGATTTCAGGATGCGCCCGGCGCAAGTCCAACAGGGCATTGAGGCCAGCCAGCTTGTAGTCCTCGCAATCCCAGACCACGCTCGGAGCCAGATTGCGTCGCGCCCTCTCCCGTTCGTATCCCTCGATCCTTTCCTTGCGCACATGGGTCATTTCGGTTCCGCCGAGATAGGCGATGTGCCTGTGACCCAGACCTGCCAGGTACCCGGTCGCTGTTGCGGTCGCCTCGGCATTGCGGATGCCGACGTGATCAAGGTCGCGGTGCACGGGCCTCAAGAAGGTGACGGCGGGTATTCTCTGCGCGCTTAGCAGCTCCAGGGCCTCGGGCTGCGTGTCCGTCGCCGGAACCCAAAGCAGTCCGCCGCGACCGTGCCGGATGAAGGCTTCGAGTTGCCTTTTCTGGCGATCGGAGTCGTCGCGCGTGTCAACGATGGAGACCAGGTATCCCTTTGCTTCCAGAAGATCCACGGCGCCGCTGATGACCTCTGCGTTGAAGGGGTTCTGCAACTGGTTGATGACGAAGCCGATCTCGTGGTTTTCGCCCGACCGCATGGAGGCGGCGCGGGAGTCTTTCACGTAGTGCAGCTTGCTTGCCGCCTCCAGCACCTTCTTGCGGGTTTCAGCCGAGATCCGCCCGGTACCGCGCAAGGCCTGGCTCACGGTCGGAACCGAAACGCCTGCCATCTTGGCGACCGTTTCCAGTGTTGGCTTGCCGGACACTGCTGGACCTTCCAATTGGATATAACGTTTAGGCTGTCTTTTGCGTGCAGAGAGTCAAATATGCAAGGAGAATTATCGCTGACCAGCAATAAAATTCTTGGCCAGTCCGAAAATTTCCTTGACAAGAGATATAACGATATATCAATCTGCGCGCAAGGGAGGCGATTCGCAGCGGCCATGCCAATGGCCCAATGCCTGCCACCCGACAGGGCTGACCATTCGACCGTTGGTCGAGGCGAGGCTGTTTTCAGATGGGCGTCGGCATGAGGGCCGGCCCCGACCGACACCCAAGGGAGGAAGCATGACCCTACATTCGAGAATTCTTGGCGCAGCGTCCGGCGCTGCCATTGCCTGCACCGCGTTCGCGGCCCAGGCCGAAGTGCTGTTCTGGTCCACGCAGGCAAAACCCGTCGAAGAGGCGCAAGCCATGCGCGAGCAGGTCCTCGCCGATGCCGGCGATGTCGACTACCAGCCCAACGATGGCGGCCCGTGGCTGACCCGGCTTCAGGCCGAACTTCAGGCCGGTTCCGGGACGATCGGCGTCCTGGGCGCGCTGCATGGCGACTTCTCCGCCATGAATCCCGATGATCTTGTCGACCTCGATGACCTGGGCGTGATGAGTGCCTCGGGCACGTTCAACGATCTCGCCAAGCTCGGCACCGGCAGCATGCAGTACATTCCCTGGATGCAGGCCAGCTACATCATGGCGGCCAGCAAGGAAGCGCTGCAGTACCTGCCGGAAGGCGCCGATATCGACGCCTTGACCTACGACCAGCTGATCCAGTGGGCAGCCAACGCGCATGAAGCGGCAGGAGAGCCCAAGTTCGGCTTCCCGGCTGGCCCGAAGGGTCTGAAGCACCGCTTCTTCCAAGGCTATCTCTACCCGTCGTTCACCAATGGCGTGGTCCGCACCTTCGCCTCCGACGAAGCCGTGACCGCCTGGGAAAAGATGCGCGAGCTTTGGGCGCACACCAACCCGGCCTCCACCAACTTCTCGTTCATGCAGGAACAACTGCTGTCGGGTGACGCGTGGATCGTGTTCGACCACACCTCGCGCCTTGCTCAGGCGTTCAACGAGCGGCCCGACGACTTCGTCGCCTTTCCGGCGCCTGCTGGCCCGACCGGGCGCGGCTTCATGCCGGTTCTGGCCGGTGTCGCCATCCCGCGCACCGCGCCTAACATGGACGCGGCCCGGGCCTTGGTCGAGTACATGCTGAAGCCGGAAACCCAGATCGCGACGCTGCGTGCCACGAACTTCTTCCCTGTCGTCGAGGTGGCCCTGCCCGGCGACCTGCCGCCGTCGGTGAAGGCAGCGGGTGACGCGGTTGCGAAAATGAGCGCCTCGGCCGATGCCAACCCGGGCCTGCTGCCCGCGGGTCTGGGCGACAAGGGCGGCGACTTCAACCGCGTCTTCGTCGACAGCTTTGAGCGCATCGTTCTGGCCGGTCACGACATCCGCGCCGTCCTGGACGACCAGAAAGGCCGGCTTGCCGCAATCATGGAGGAGACCGGCGCGCCTTGCTGGGCTCCCGACGCACCTTCCGACGGGGCCTGCCCGGTCGAATAGAGCCGTCTTGGCCCTGCATCCCGGAGCCCGGACCTGAAATTGGGTCCGGGCACACCCTCCGAAGACAATCCGATAGCGGCGCGTCCTTGCGCCAAGAAAAAGGAGCGGTCCGATGAACGCTCGGTTGTTGCCCTATGTCCTGATCCTTCCAGTGACGTTGTTCCTGTGCCTGTTCTTCCTGTACCCGTTCCTGCTGGTCTCGAAGCAGGCCTTCAGCACCGGAGCCGGCTTCACGCTCGACAACTTCCGCGAGGTGACGAGCTACTGGAAGTTCCCGATCACCATGCGCAACACGCTGCTCCTGGCGGCCGCGGTGGTGCCGATCCAGCTTGCGCTGGCGCTGTTGATGGCCACCATGGTCAACCGGATGAAGAAGGGCCGCGACCTGGTGCTCTATGTCTGGACCATCCCGCTTGGCATCTCGGACCTTGCCGCGGGCATCATCTGGCTGGCCATCTTCGAGCAGTCGGGGTTCCTGAGCTCGATGATGAGCGGCCTCGGACTCGTCGACAAGCCGGTGAACCTGCTGACCTTCCAGAACCCCGGCATCGTGTTCCTGGCGATCATGCTGGCAGAGATCTGGCGCGCGACCGCCATCATGCTGGTGATCCTCGTGGCAGGCATCGGGCTGATCCCCAAGGAATACTACGAGGCGGCCGAGGTCTTTGGCGCATCGCACTGGAAACGGTTCCTGCGCATCACCTTGCCGCTCTTGCGCCCCAGCCTGCAAACCGCGCTCGTCCTGCGGGTCATCCTGGCCTTCGAGATCTTCGCTGTGGTCGCCGCTCTCAGCGGCACGCTGTTCCCCGTCCTCATGGGTGAGACCTACGCCTACCAGTTCGATCTCCTGAACAGCGGGGCGGCGGCGGCGATGGCCCTGATCATCCTGGCCATCTCCATCGCCTTCACCCTGATCATCCTGCGCGTCCTGCGCGTCCCGAAAGGAGCCACGATATGACCGCCGTCACCACCGACGTCGCCGGGGCCGACACGCGGCGGGCAGGCCGCTGGGTCTATGTCAGCGCGGTTGGCCTGCTCTGCGCCTGGGTTCTCGTTCCGCTGTATTTCCTGCTGATCAACACGCTCAGCTCTCCGGAAACGGTGAACAGCTTTCCCAAGCCGTTCATCCCGGAGTTCGACCTCGGCAGCCTGACCTTCTTTGCCAACTTCGCGGGGATGCTGACGGCTCTGAAGAACTCGATCCTCGTGGCGGGCCTGACTATGATCATGTCCATCGTGATCGGGGCGCCGGCGGGCTATGCCCTCTCGCGCTTCGACTTCCGCGGCAAGGAGCTGTTCCGGCTCCTGATCCTGCTGACCCGGGCCTTTCCGCTGCCGCTTCTGGCGCTCCCGCTTGCGGTGATGTTCATCCAGACCGGGCTCGACGACACCGTGTTCGGCCTCGCACTCGTGCATACGACGCTGGCGATCCCTTTCGCGGTGCTCATCACCTTCGCGCTCTTCTCCGGCATTCCGCTGGAGCTGGAGGAGGCCGCCTGGACGCTCGGCTGCACGCGGCTCACCGCGTTTTCCAAGGTCGTGCTGCCGCTGATCCTGCCCGGGATCACCGCATCCGCGATCTTCGCCTTCGTGATCTCGTGGAACGAGGTCTTCGCGGCCGCGGTGCTGACCATCGAGAACCGGACGCTGACGGCGTTCCTGCTGCAGAACCTCGACACCTCGCCCTTGCACCTGAAGTTCGCGGGCGGGTTCATCCTCGTCATGCCGGCGCTGATCTTCATCTTCGCCGTGCGAAAGTACCTCTTCGCCATGTGGGGCATCGCCAGCCGCTGAGGCGGGGCGCATCTGAAAGGAAACGAAAATGGCTCAGATCGAGATCAAGAACGTCGCCAAGCGTTTCGGGTCATACCAGGCGCTGCATGACATCAACCTGACCATCCAGGACCAGGAGTTCATGGTCCTGCTCGGCGCGTCGGGCTGCGGCAAGACCACGCTTCTGCGGATCATCGCCGGGCTCGAGACCGCGACGACCGGCGAAGTCTGGATCGGCGGGCGCCGGGTGGACCACCTGGCGCCCAGGGACCGCGGCATCGCGATGGTGTTCCAGAACTACGCCGTCTTTCCGCATTTGACGGTGTTCGAGAACATTGGCTTCGGCCTTCGGATGCAGAAGCTGCCCAACGACGAGGTGAAAGGCCGCGTCGAACGCACCGCGGAGCTGATGCATATCGAGCAGCTGCTGAAACGCTATTCCGGCGAATTGTCGGGCGGCCAGAGACAGCGCGTTGCCGTGGCCCGCGCCCTGGCGATGGAACCGGACGTGATCCTGATGGACGAGCCGCTGTCGAATCTTGACGCGCTCCTGCGGATGGAGATGCGTGCCGAACTCAAGGGCGTTCTGGCCGCAAGCACCACCACCGCGATCTACGTCACCCACGATCAGGTCGAAGCCATGTCCATGGCCGACCGGATCAGCGTGATGCATCAGGGCGAGATCGTGCAGGCCGCCTCCCCCATCGAGGTCTACCGCAATCCGGCGGCGGAGTTCGTCGCCGGGTTCATCGGCAACCCGCCCATGAATTTCCTGCCGGCAGCCCCGGCAGGGGACGGAAAGTGGTCCGTCGCCGGCCAGGTCATGGATGGGCCGAGCAGCGGCAAGCCGCTGAAATTCGCGATTCGTCCTGAAGACATGCGCCCCGCCGACACGGGCCTGACAGCGACGGCCAAGGTCGTGGAGCCGCTGGGCGCGCATCTGCTGATCACCTGCGAGGTCCAGGGATCGATGTTCCGGGCGGTGCTCGACAGCGACATGAGCGTCAAGCCGGGCGATCAACTGACCCTTGCGCCGCAACCTGACCGGATGCGCTGGTTCGATCCCGACACAACGCTTGCCGTCGCTTGAGGACTGCGCGTGAAACAGGATCTGATCGAGAAGGCCCGCGCCGTAATAGCGCGCAATGATCGCGGGCACTACACCGTGCCGACACAAGGGCTTTACCCCTTTCAGTGGAACTGGGACTCTGCCCTGAGCGCCTTGGGCATTGCCCATTTCGACGAAGCCCGCGCGTGGACCGAGATCGAGACGCTGTTCCTGCATCAGTGGGAGGACGGAAAGGTTCCGCATATCATCTTTCACGAGTCGGATGACGGCTACTTCCCAGGTCCGGATGTCTGGGGCACGGAACGGAAGGTGCCGACCTCGGGCATTACCCAGCCGCCGGTCACCGGATTTGCGGTACGTCGCATCTTTGACCGGGCCCGTGACAAGGCGATGGCAGAGAGGCGTGCCCGCGCCTTGCTGCCGCGCATTCACGGCTGGCACAAGTGGTTCTACCGCAACCGGGATCCGCAGGGCACCGGGCTGGTGGCAGTCATTCACCCGTGGGAATCGGGCCGTGACAATTCGGTCGACTGGGACGATGCACTAGCCCGCGTGCCGACCGATGCCGTCGGCGAATTCCAGCGCCGCGACACAAGTCACGCGAACCCCGCGCATCGACCGACGGACGAGCAGTACAAGCGCTATGTCTGGCTGGTCCAGCACTTCCGCAGCCTCGGCTGGGACAATTCGAAACTGCACGATGCATCGCCCTTCCGCATGGTCGACCCGGACTTCAACGCGATCCTGATCCGATCATGCAGCGACCTGGCGGATCTTGCCGGACGGCTGGGAGAGGCCGAAATCGCGGCGGAGTCCCGTGCCTTTGCCGAGCGGGGCATCAAGGCGATAGACAGCCTCTGGCACGAACGGCTTGGCCAATACGTGTGTTATGACCGCGTGGCGGCCAAGCTGATTGACAGCCCGTCAATCGGTGGGATTCTGGCCGCATTCTGCGCCGTCCCGAAACGCCGTGCCGAAGCGTTGGCCGCACGCATAGCCAGGCTCGGTGACAGCGCACGGTTCATGGTGCCCAGCCACGATCCGACTGCACCTGAATATGACGGCCTTCGCTACTGGCGCGGTCCTGTCTGGCTGATCGTGAACTACATGATATCGGACGGGCTGAAAGCTGCGGGTCAAGACGCCATGGCGCGTCGAATCGACGCCGACAGCATCCGCCTGATCAAGAAAGGCGGATTTGCCGAATACTACGACCCAATCACGGCCGAACCCTGCGGCGGCGGCAATTTCACCTGGACCGCCGCAATGGTGATCGAGATCCTCAACGCCGAGAAGACGCCCGCATGAAAGAGTCCCGCAGTGACAGAATCCTGGCAAAGACGGACTGCATGATCCGCGGCAATGGCTTCACGCCGCGACCCGTGCCCACTGGACGCTGAACAATTCCAAGGCACGAATGGACCGCGAACACGGGCTTCGGCGAATGCGATGGAGCGAAGGCCTCCGCGCTATCGCAACCGGGCGCCGTCCTGACCGAAGAAATACACCCGCCTCCGATCGAACCGAAGGCCGACGCGGTCGCCCGGGCTGCTTCGGGTGTCGCCACGCTCCTCGATGATCATCTTCTCGCCGGTGTCGCAGGTCAGGTAGGCATAGGAAACGCCGCCCAGTGCCTCGGTAAGCTCGACCTGGTGAGTGTCGCCTTCAAGATCGATCTCGACATGCTCAGGCCTGAGGCCGACAGTCATGGCTTCGCCCGCCTGCGGCAGGGCAACGTCCGTCTGGACGGCCTGCTTCAAGCCCGGCACCGCGACTCCGTCCGATTCGGCGTTTCCGCCGAGAAAGTTCATCGAGGGTGACCCGATGAATCCGGCAACAAAGCGGTTGTCCGGATCGCGGTAAAGCTCCAAGGGGGCGCCGACCTGCTCGACGATGCCGTCCCGAAGCACCACGATCTTGTCCGCCATGGTCATCGCCTCGACCTGGTCGTGGGTCACGTAGATCATCGTCGCGCCGATCTCCTTGTGAA
>VYCX01000183.1 GCA_009843725.1 Boseongicola sp. SB0675_bin_26 | reverse complement strand
GGCGCTTCGGCTCGGTGCAGGTCCGCAATGCCGCAACCATCGGCGGCAACATCGCGAACGGCTCGCCCGTCGGGGATTCCCCGCCGGCGCTGATCGCGCTCGGCGCAACGCTGCACCTCAGGCGCGGCAACGATCGCAGGGACTTGCCGCTTGAAGACTTCTTCCTTGACTACGGCGTCCAGGATCGTGCGCCCGGCGAATTCGTCGAGGCGGTGAGTTTCCCGCGCCAGGCAGACCGGTTGAGATGCTACAAGCTGTCCAAACGGTTCGACCAGGACATTTCCGCCGTCTGCGGCTGTTTCAACATCCGTCTGCAGGCCGGGCGAGTGAAGGAGGCGCGCATCGCCTTCGGCGGCATGGCCGGCATCCCGAAACGCGCCCGGCACGTCGAGGACGCGCTCTCCGGCCAGGAATGGAGCGAGGCCACGGCCAAGGCCAAGGCCGTGCGAGACGCTTGGGAACGGGACTTCACGCCGCTCACTGACATGCGTGCATCGGCCGCCTACCGTCTCGAAGCAGCCCGCAACATGCTCACGCGCGCCTTCCTGGACGATCAAGGCGCTGACACGAATGTCCTGGAGACCGCCCCATGAGTGTCGGCACCGCCCTGCCCCATGACGCAGCGGCCCTGCATGTCACCGGCGCCGCGCACTACGTGGACGACATCCCGGTGCCGGACGGCACGCTCTCGCTCGCCTTCGGCATCAGTTCGGTCGCGCGTGGGCGCATCACTGACATGGATCTCGGGGACGTGCGCTCTGCACCGGGAACAGTCGCGGTGCTGACCGCAGACGACCTGCCGTGCGCCAACGACGTCTCGCCATCCGTCCATGACGAACCGCTGCTCGCCGACGGCAAGGTACACTACCTCGGGCAACCACTCTTTCTCGTTGCCGCAGACACGCATCTGGCGGCCCGCAAGGCGGCACGGATTGGCAAGGTCGGCTACAATGAACTGCCCGCGATTCTCTCAATCGACGACGCTCTCGCCGCCAACAGCCGCTTCGAGGAGGGGCCGCGCGTCTACGTCAAGGATGACGTCGAAGCCGCGCTCGCCGCTGCCAAACATGTCATTGAGGGTTCGGTCGAATTGGGCGGGCAGGAACATTTCTACCTTGAGGGCCACGCCGCGCTCGCTTTGCCACAGGACTGCGGCGACATGATCGTGCATTGCTCCTCGCAGCACCCGAGCGAGATCCAGCACAAGGTCGCCGATGCGCTCGGCGTGCCGATGCATGCCGTTCAGGTCGTGGTGCGACGCATGGGCGGCGGATTCGGTGGCAAGGAAAGCCAGGCCAATGCGGTCGCCGTCGCGTGCGCCGTTGCGGCACGTGCAACGGGTCGCCCTTGCAAGATGCGCTACGACAGGGACGACGATATCCTGATCACCGGGAAGCGCCACGACTTCCGCATCGACTACAGGGCCGGATTCGACGACGCGGGGCGGCTGGCCGGTGTCGATTTCATCCAGTATTGCCGTTGCGGCTGGGCTCAGGATCTCTCGCTGCCCGTCGCCGACCGCGCCATGCTCCATGCCGACAACGCCTATCTCCTGCCAGCGGCACGGATCACGTCGCACCGGCTGAAAACCAACACCCAGTCTGCAACCGCGTTCCGCGGATTTGGCGGCCCGCAGGGAATGGTTGGCATCGAGCGGGTGATGGATCATGTGGCCCATCATCTCGGCATCGACCCGCTGGATGTCCGCCGGATCAATTTCTACGCCGCTGCCGGAAAGGCCTCGGCAGGCAGCACTCCGACCGGACCCGTCCCTGCCAGGAAGACGCTTCAGACCACGCCTTACCACATGCCCGTCGAGGACTTCGTGCTGCACGAGATGGTCGACGAACTGGAGAAAACCTCGGACTATCGCGCTCGCCGCAACGCTATCGCCGAATGGAATTCCGCCAGTCCCGTGCTGAAGAAGGGCATCGCCGTGACACCGGTCAAGTTCGGCATCTCCTTCACGCTGACCCATCTCAACCAGGCCGGTGCGCTGGTGCATGTGTACCATGACGGCTCGATCCACATGAACCACGGCGGCACTGAAATGGGCCAAGGCCTGTTCCAGAAGGTGGCGCAGGTTGCGGCCAGCAGCTTTTGCGTGCCGTTGGAAAGCGTCAAGATCACTGCCACCGACACGGCACGGGTTCCGAACACGTCCGCGACGGCCGCCTCTTCCGGATCGGACATCAACGGCATGGCCGTGAAGTCGGCGTGCGAACAGATCCGTGAGCGCATGGCGGCGCACCTGGCCGAAACACGCCAGATAAGGCCGCGGAACGTGCAGTTCCGCGCAGGACGGGTGCAGGCCGGCGCCGATGAAATGAGCTTCGCCGAAGCGGCAAGGGAGTGCTACGAAGGGCGCGTCAGCCTGTCAGCCACCGGGTTCTACCAAACACCCCGAATCCAGTGGGACCGCATCAGGGGAAAGGGCCGGCCGTTCTACTACTTCGCCTATGGTGCCGCGGTGAGCGAGGCGGTGCTGGACACGCTCACCGGCGAAAGCCGCATTCTGCGCACCGACATCCTGCATGACGCCGGCGCGTCGCTGAACCCGGCGATCGACATCGGGCAAATCGAAGGGGGATATGTCCAGGGCGCAGGCTGGCTGACCACGGAGGAACTGGTCTGGGACCGGAAGGGCCGTCTTCTGACGCACGCACCATCGACTTACAAGATCCCTGCCTGCTCCGACCGGCCCGACATCTTCAACGTGTCGCTATGGTCCAAGGGGCGGAACGCCGAAGAGACGATCCATCGCTCCAAGGCGGTTGGCGAGCCGCCACTGATGCTGGGCATCTCCGCGTTTCTCGCGTTGTCCGACGCGGTTGCAGCTTGCGGAAACAGCTATCCGGCGCTCGACGCACCGGCAACGCCCGAACGGCTCTTGAACGCCGTGAACCGGATGCGGGCACCATGAGCATGGACATTCGAGGCCTTGAGCGAGCGGTGGCCGAGCATGGCCGGGTTGCACGTGTCGTCGTGGCATCCGTCGAAGGCTCGGCCCCGCGCGAGCCCGGCGCCGCGATGCTGGTCTGGCCGGACGGCCAGTCGGGCACGATCGGCGGCGGCGCCCTTGAGTTCGAGGCGGTTGCCCACGCACGAAACGTCCTGGCCGACGACAGCGACTCGCTCGTCTCACGGTCTCTCGGCCCTGCGCTCGGCCAGTGCTGCGGCGGCGCGGTCGTGCTGGCCACTGAAATCTATGACAGGTCGCGCCTGGCCAACTTGCCCTGCAGCGCCTACTTGCGCCGCGTCACGGGACAGGCGGACGCGCCCCTTGCTCTGCAACGCGCGGCAGCTCGCAACCGAAGCGCGGGGGAGCTCGCCCAAACGCAATGCCAATCGGGGTGGCTGATCGAGCCGATCGCGCCGCACGTCCGGTCACTCTGGATCTATGGGGCGGGCCACGTCGGTCGTGCGATCGTCAAGGTGATGGCGCCGCTCCCCGGCATCGCCATCACCTGGGTGGACACCGGGGCCGACCGGTTCCCCGGCGAAATCCCTGGCGGCGTCACGAAGCTCCTGGCAGCCAACCCGGCGAACGCCGTTCGCCACGCTCCGAGCGATGCCGAGCACCTGATACTGACCTATTCCCATGCGTTCGACCTCGAAATCTGCCACCAGTTGCTTGGCCACGGCTTTCGCGCAGCCGGACTGATCGGCTCGGCGACCAAGTGGGCACGCTTCCGGTCACGGCTCAGGTCGCTCGGACATGCGGACGCGCAGATCTCACGAATCAGGTGTCCGATCGGCGACCCGGCGCTGGGGAAGCACCCGCAGGCGGTTGCCGTCGGATTCGCCGCCGAATGGCTGTCGAACTCCTCGGCCGCGGAAACCGAAGTGGAGGCAAACGCGTGAACGTGGCGGCGCCGACGATGCAGCGACTTACCTGCAATGCCAAGCCTTGCCTCGGCGCTTTGCGTTCAGACGCTGATTCTCTCCGGTCGGGATGCTGGAACTTTCCGACGCTGCCCGGGTCGGCACAATGACGGCCAGAATGCTGATTCTGGGTCAGACGCTGACGTTTGCGAACGATCCTTTCAAGGTACCGGTGGCGGAGGCCGCAGTGCATGAACCGCGTGGAGGCGTACTCGTCGAGGACGGGATGATCGCGGCGATCGGGCTTGGCGACGACCTTCTGCACGCACATCCGGACGCAACTGTCACCGACATGGGATCAAGACTGTTGACTGCCGGATTCGTCGATTCCCATGCGCACTACCCCCAAACGGCAATCATCGCGAGCTGGGGAATGCGGCTCGTGGACTGGCTGAACACTTACACCTTTCCGGAGGAGGCACGCTTTGGGGACGCAGATTATGCCCGGGAGACGGCAGGGCGCTATCTTGACCTGACACTCATGAACGGCACGACCACGATCTGCTCCTATTGCACGATCCACCCCGAAAGCGTCGAAGCTCTCTTTGTCGAGGCCCGGAAGCGCGGGCTCCGCGCCGTCGCCGGAAAGACATGCATGGACCGGAACGCGCCCGACGACCTGCGAGACACGGTCCAGTCAAGCCATGACGACAGCAAGCGGCTGCTCGAGCGTTGGCACGGCGTGGACCGTCTCGGCTACGCGATCACGCCGCGCTTTTCGCCGACGTCAACACCAGAACAGCTTGAGGCCCTCGGCGCGCTTTGGGCCGAGCACCCAGAATGCCTGATGCAGACCCACATCTCGGAACAAACCGACGAGGTCGAGTGGGCGCTCAGCCTCCATCCTGAAGCCCGAGACTATCTCGAGACCTACGAGATGCACGGGTTGCTCGGAGAAGGCGCACTGTACGGTCACGCAGTCCACCTGACCGAGCGCGAACGCGCCAGAATCGCGGATGCCGGCGCATCGGTCGTGCATTGCCCGACTTCCAACACGTTCATCGGCTCGGGCCTCCTGGACCTGGCCGGACTCGCTGCATGCGACGTACGGATCGCTCTCGCGACGGATACCGGCGGCGGCTCATCGTTCTCAATGCTGCGCACGATGGCGGCCGCCTACGAAATCGCCCAGCTCCGTGGCGGCGCTTTGCATCCGGCACAGCTCTACTGGCTGGCCACGTCAGGGTCCGCCCGGGCAATGCGCCTCGACGACAAGATCGGCAGGCTTGCTCCCGGCCTCGAGGCGGACCTGATCGCTCTTGACCTGGCTTCGACCCCGGCGATCGCGCAGCGCGCAAGCCGTGCCGAGGACATCTGGGAAGCGCTTTTCCCGACGATCATGATGGGAGACGACCGAGCGATTGCGCAAGTGTGGATTGCAGGACGTGCAATGCGTTGACGGTGTCATGACGACGGGCATCATGCAGCTTGCATTCGACGCCCTCGTCACGGATTCTTCCCACGGTTCCTGAGCAGGTGGCAACGCCATGAACATTCCCAGTGACAACGAACTGACCGACCAGGGCCTGCGTCCGAATGGGCACGGCCGGATTCTCGTGCTCGGCTGCGGCGCCCTCGCCCGGGAAATCCTGGCCCTGACGCGGGACTTCGATCACATCGACCTCCTTTGCCTGCCGGCCATCTACCACAACCATCCGGAGAAGATCGTGCCTGCCGTGCGCAACGCCGTGGCCAAGGCGACGGGCTACGATCGCATCTTTCTGGCCTATGCAGATTGCGGCACAGGCGGAGAGCTCGCGAAGGTCGCCGAGGAGCTCGGCGTCGAGATGATGGGCGGACCCCATTGCTTCGCCTTCTACCAGGGCACCGAGGACTTCCTCGACCAGTCCGGCCATGAGTTCACGTCATTCTACCTCACGGACTTCCTGGTCCGGCAGTTCGACGCCTTTGTCTGGAAACCCCTCGGTCTCGACCGGCATCCCGAGTTGCGGGACAGTTACTTCGGGCATTACAGCACGCTCGTGTACCAGGCCCAGACAGACGACCCCGCGCTTGTCGAGAAAGCCCGCGACTGCGCCAGGCGCCTGGGTCTGGAGTTCGAGCATCGCGTCACGGGATATGGAGACCTCGAGACCGCGCTTTCTGCGCTCGCGGATGAAGCGTGACAATGTCGTCATGGTCGCGTTTCCGAAACCTTCCATCGCAACCCGGCCCCTGAATCAGGACCCCGACGAGCCGCGCCGGACTGAGTTCGTGGCCACCGGGCTCGGCGAATCTCGTGACTTTCGAAGAGCAGCACCGGCGATCTGCGCGGGATCGCCCGAACCCGCGCGTCCAGCCATGCGATCGAGTTCGAACGCGACGGGAAACGCGGCATCACGCAGTTACGCAGCAGGTAGACCTGCGTGGCGGCTGGAGGTCGATGTTGCTGGTTTCGGCATTCCGGAACCTGCGTCTCTCTCGCTGTCGCGGGAGGGCGTTTGTGGCAGACGACCAAGCTGCGGGGCGAGGAACCGGCCGCTGCAACGAGGACGCGCCGTCCCAATCTGCCGGCCACGGCGGGGAATCGCGCGGCCTCGACGACATCCAGGCAGGCTTGGCGTAGCCACGAACGATCGAGGCGGCCCGGAGCAGAAAGGGATGCCGAAAGGCATCGGGCGATCGGTCCCGGTTTGACTCGCCGGATCGCGCCAAGGTAGGATTTTGCGGGCGTCTATACCGACCTCGCTGGATTGCCGATGCGCACTATCGCCCTTACAGATCGCCGGCCTGCAAGCGTCGCGGACGAAATGTGCGGCACCTGCCTGCCGGTCCGTGGCCATGACGGATAGAGGAGGTGGCGAGGATCAGGTCACGGGTCGAGAAGTGGTTCGAAGCGTCGGCGGCCTGTCTCTGCCGAAGGAGAGTTCCCGCAATCATCGTCGTGCTGCTTGCAGCCGCTGCCGCAGCTACCGGGCTGCGCAACCTCGTCGTCGACACATCGACCGAGTCATTTCTTCGGACCGGGGATCCGGTACTGGAGCGGTACGAGGAGTTTCGGGACCAATTCGGCCGCGACGACGTGATCATTGTTTCCGTAGAGCCGGAGGAGCTGTTCACCCATGAGTCACTGGCCGGATTGAAGGAACTCCACGACGCACTTGCTTCCGGCGTTCCCAATCTTGCGAACATCACCTCCATGGTCAACGCGCGCAGCACAAGGGGGGAAGGCGACCGCCTGGTTGTCGAGGACCTCCTGCAGTCATGGCCGGACTCCGAGCAGGACCTCGCGGCCCTTCGATCCCGGGTTCTGGCAAATCCCCTGTACCGCAACCTCCTGATCTCGCCTGATGGCACGGTGACCACGATCGCGCTCGAACTGGCGAGGTTCGCCGAAATCGAGGAGCAGTCAGTCGACGACGCGCTTGCCCTGTTCGACGAGTCGCCCCGCGACGCGGGTCCCCGCGAGCGGCTGAGCGATGAAGAGACCGAACAGGTGTTCGAAGCCGTAGGCGAAATCGTGGCGGAACATCGGCGGGACGGCTTCGTCCTGCATGTCGCGGGAACCCCGGCGGTCATGGAATCCCTGAAGTCGGCGCTTCAGGAAGACATTGCGCGATCCGTGCTGCTGGCGATCGCGGTCATCGCGATTCTCCTGTTCGCGATGTTCCGCTCCGTTGCGGCCGTGGCGCTTCCTCTGGGCGTGGTGGCGCTGGCGCTGCTGAGCACGCTCGGACTCATGGGCCACCTCGGCACCTCCGTGACATTGCCGATCGTCATTCTCCCGTCCTTCCTGCTTGCCGTGGGCGTCGGCGCGGCGGTTCACCTGCTGGCCATTCACTTCAGGAACATCCGCGCCGGACTTGACCGGGAACGGGCGATTGTCGCTGCAGTCGGCCATGCCGGGCTGCCGGTCCTGCTGACCAGCCTGACCACTGCCGCGGGCCTGGGTTCCTTTGCCGTCGCCGACGTCGCCCCGATCGCCGACCTGGGGCGATATTCCGCGATCGGGATCCTGATCGCACTCGTCTACACGCTGGTCTTGCTGCCTGCCGGGCTTGCAATGATCCCGTCGAGGGCCATGCAGACCGTTGCATCCGCAGGCAGGGCATCGGCCCTGACGGACAGGGTGTTGGCCGCATTCGCGAGATTCGGCGTTCGCAATGCCGTGCCGATCGTCTGCGCATTCCTTGTGGTGGCGACGGTCGCATTCGGATTCGCGGCGCAGCTGCGCTTTTCGCACGACGTCCTTTCATGGCTGCCCGAAGACTGGCCGGTGCACCGGGCAACCCGCGCCATAGATCGCGATCTCGGAGGGTCGGTCTCGCTCGAGGTCGTGCTGGATACGGGGAACGAGAACGGCCTGCACGACCGCGGCACGCTGCTCAGGCTCGATGCCCTGAAGAGGGACATCGAGACGGAGTCGTCGGGACCCACCAAGGTCGGTGCGGTCCTGTCCGTCGCCGATCTGCTGAAGGAGATTCACCAGGCGCTGAACGAGAACCGCACGGAATTCCATCGCATCCCGGAAAATCCCGCACTGATTCCGCAGGAATTCCTGCTTTTCGAGAATTCCGGCTCGGATGACCTGGAGGATCTCGTCGATTTCCAGTTCAGCCGTGCACGCTTCAGCATGCGCGTCCCCTGGCAGGACACCCTGAACTACCCGCCGTTCATCCGGGACGTGGAAGAACGATTTGCGAATGCCTTCGGAAGTTCCGCCGACGTGACCGTGACCGGAATCATGAGCCTGCTGAGCCGGACCCTTGAGAACACGATCCGCTCCGCGGCCCGCAGCTATCTCATCGCCGGCGTCGTTATCACGCTGATGATGATCGCGCTCATCGGGCGCGTCGGCACCGGGCTGATCAGCATGCTTCCAAACTTCACGCCCATACTCCTTACGCTTGCGCTGATGCAGGTCGCCGGGATCCCCCTGAATCTCTTCACCATGCTGGTCGGCTCGATCGCGATCGGCCTCGCCGTGGACGACACGGTCCACTTCATGCATCACTTTCACAGGTATCTCGAGCGCACCGGTTCCGTGGAGCATGCCGTGCACGAGACGTTGCAGACCTCGGGTCGCGCGATGCTGCTGACATCCGCGGTGCTGACTGCCGGCTTCTTCATCTTCTGCCTTGCCGACATGAGGAACCTGGTCGATTTCGGGTTCCTGACCGGCATCACCATAGTGACCGCGCTGGCCGCCGACTTCGTTCTTGCGCCGGCACTTATGGCCCTTCGCTACCGGAGCCTGCGGCGTCCCGAAGCATCCGCACAACAGGGAGAGACCGAATGAGGAAGATCGCGCTTGTCCTGATCGCCTGCATGTTTGCGCCGCTGCCTGCAGCACAGGCAGCCGACGATCAGGCACTGAACATCATGCGTCGGGTCGATGCCGTCGATGACGGCGACAACCGGACGGCCCGCATGTCCATGACGCTGATCGACCGTGACGGGAGCACCAGGACACGCCAGCTCCAGACGTTCATGAAGGATCGAGGCAAGGACACGCTCAATCTCATGTTCTTCCTTTCGCCCTCGAACGTGCGCAACACGGGATTCCTGACCCATGACTTCCGCGACCCGAACCGGGATGACGACCAGTGGCTCCATCTGCCTGAACTGCGAAAGACGAAACGGATCGCCGGCTCCAGCAAGTCACAGTCATTCATGGGCACCGACTTCTCCTACGCGGACATGACGCGGCGTGTCATCGAGGAGTGGAACTACAGGCTTCTTGGCGAACGTGACGTTCGCGGCAATCCGGCCTGGCTCATCGAGGCGACGCCCGCGTCGGCAGCGGTCAGGGAGCGCTACGGCTATGCGAAATCGGTGATGTTCGTCCGCAAGGACATCGACGTAGTGGTGCGGGCGGTCCACTGGCTGGCGAAGGGTGGCGAGCTGAAATACCTGGACATCACGGGGCTGGAACGGATCGACGGCATCTGGACACGGGTCGAACTCGACATGCGCACCGTGAGAAACGAGAAGACACGGCATCGCACGGTGCTGCGATTCGAAGGCGTCCGCTACAATCAGGATCTGGACGAAGCCCTCTGCACCCTGCGTCAGCTCGAAAAGGGCCTTTGATCATTGTGATGCCACTGCGAGCCGTCCTTGTCCGGATCCTGGCAGCCGGCCCAGTCCTCGCCCAAGGCAACCTTGGCCGGGTGCTGGAGGGATTCGGCGACGCGCCGGCGTTTGAGCCGCCAGATGACATCCAGACTGTCCTTGATGGCTTCGACACCGATGCCGGTCCGGCGTCGCGGCAGCCTACCCCTCCCGAAGGCCCCCCCGCCCGGCTTCGGTTCGGGGGACGCGTCAGCCAGCGGCTCGTGATCAATGTCGCCCATGACGCCCCGCCGCCCTCCGGCGTTGATCATCGCGGCCTGTCCTCGATGCAGTCGCGGCTGGACCTCGATGCGGACGTCCGGCTCGGACCTGCCTGGAAGGCCCGCGTCGAAGGGCATTTCTGGCTTGATCCTGCGGCCGACCGAGCGAATGGCGGACCAGGGCGCTCATCGGAATTCTCCGACGCCTACGGGCGCGAGGCGGAATTTGACGAGCTCTTTCTCAAGGGGCCGGCTTCGGGAAGCCTCGACCTGACCGTCGGGCGCCAGATCCTGGCCTGGGGCAGATCGGACCTCTTTCGCGTGACGGACGTGCTCAATCCCGTCGACAACCGCCTTCCAGGCCTGACCGACATGAAGGATCACCGGCTGCCGGTCACGGCGCTTCGGCTGGACCGCTACGCAGACCCCTGGTCCTTCAGCATGATCGCCATTCCTGAACGCCGCTTCGACAAGCTTCCAGTGCCCGGCAGCGACTTCTTCGCTGGAACGGAATCGCTGCCGCAACGCACGACACCGGACGATGCGTTTGGCTCACCTGAACTGGCGCTTGCGCTGAACGGCACGTTCCCGGGATGGGACATGTCCCTTTATGCCGCGCGACTGTTCGACGACCGTCCGCACCTGGCAGCGACGCCTTCCGGAAAGCCGTTGCTGCGTCACAGCCGGATCTCGATGGCAGGCGCAGCCGGCAATCTCGTGCGTGGCAGTTGGCTCATCAAGGCGGAAGCGGCACTGTTCACCGGTCTGCGCTTTTCCAATGCGGGAGCGCGGACATTCTCGCGGCTGACGACGCTGGCGGGCATCGAGTATTCCGGAATGTCCGACACCGCCATCGTCCTTGAAACCCGGAATCACCATATTCCCGACTATGACGACCGCCTGGCGTCGATGCCCGATGATCGTCGGCGCAACGAACCGGCAACCGCTCTCCGGATCCAGCGAACCTTCCTGAACGACACGCTTGACGTTACATTCCTGGCGCTGACCTTCGGAGAATCCGGCGAACTCGGCGCCGTCCGCAGGCTCCAGTTGGATTACGCCTGGACCGATGCACTTCAGTTGTCGACCGGACTGGTGGCCTACCAGTCGGGCGAGCAGACGCCGTTTCGCGAAATTGGGAGCAATGACCGGATGTTTGCCACGCTCAGTTTTCACTTCTGACCTGTGCCTTTGGGACTGACGGGCAAGGCCGAGCGCCTGACCGCAGCGGATGTTGAATTTCTCCTTGTCAGCCGCCAGACTGGATTCGGGCGCTAGGATCGACTCGATGGACGAGGTTTTCCAGAGACTGAATCTGCCAGAATTCCGGACCAGCCTCGAAGAGTGGTTCGCAGCCCACGTATTGTCGACCGACAACGCGGTTCAGGCGGGGCTGATCCTGCTGGCGCTTCTGCTCGGCCGGTTGCTGGGTCCGCGACTGCGTCGTGCCATCGCTGCAGCATCTGTGCTTGGGGCACGGCATGCCGAGTTGCAGGGCTTCATCGGTCGCCTCTCTGCGCTGTCCACCCAGATCGTCGTCCTCGTGTTCCTGTGGATTGCCGTCGAAGCAGGGGCGCAAACCCAATTGTTCGGCCATCGCCTGACGCAGATCGCGGCGAGCCTGGCTGGCGCGTGGGTGGCGATCCGGCTGTTGTCGGGATTCATCAGCAACGACCTGGTCGCCCGGTCGGTCGCCTGGATCGCCTGGATTCTGGCGGCCTTGGTCGCCTTGGGGCTGTTCGACGCGACGATCGCCTTGCTCGACGGAATCGGAATGACCTTCGGGCAGGTGCGGATTTCGCTGCTCGCCATTGCGAAAGGCACTCTGGCCCTTGTGGTTCTCCTGTGGACGATGCTGGTGCTTTCCAACCTTGTCGAGCGGCAGATCAAGCGGTCGGACAACCTGACGCCGACGGTCCAGGTGCTGATTTCCAAGATCGTCAAGATCGTCCTCGTGACCATTGCCTTCCTGGTCGCCATCGGCAGCCTGGGGATCGACCTCACGGCGCTCACGGTGTTCGGCGGTGCGCTCGGCATAGGCGTCGGGATCGGCCTGCAGAAAATCGTGTCCAACCTGATCAGCGGCCTTCTGCTGCTGATGGACAAGTCGATCAAGCCGAACGACGTCATTGCAGTCGGCAACACCTATGGCTGGGTCGCATCGCTCGGCGCGCGCTATGCCGCGGTCCGGACGCGCGACGGCGTCGAATACCTCATCCCGAACGAGGAGTTGATCACGCAACGCGTCGAGAACTGGTCGCACAGCGACAGTGCGGTGCGGCTCTGCATCCCGGTTGGAATTTCCTACGAGTGCGACGTGCGGCTCGCGATGGACCTGTGTCGTGAGGCATCTGCCGGAGTCGAGCGGGTGCTGGCCGACCCGTCGCCTCGATGCCTGCTCAGGGGCTTCGGAGAGAGCTCTGTAGACCTCGAGATACGCATCTGGATCAACGACCCGGCAGAGGGGCGAGCCAATGTCATCAGCGAATTGCTGCTGCGCGTCTGGGACCTGTTCCACGAACACGGCATCCAGTTCCCCTTCCCGCAGCGCGACCTGCACCTGAAGTCGAGCGACATTCGCCTGCCGTCCGGGATCTCGAACCAGGCGCCGTGAGAGCCGAAGAGCCGGGCCATCTCCCGTGCGTACGGGACATCTTCACGCGTCAGGACGACGAGGAAGAGGACGAAAGGTACAGGCGGAAGCTGCGTTCCCGCGCCTGGGCGGTCGTCGTGCCTCAACTGTTGCTCTCGCGAGATCCGTCGCCAGGCACGGACAGGTCCGGGGACGGATCCGCCGCTTGAACGTCATGCCATCCCGGGCCATCCTGCCCCGAACCAATCGGAGCCGTGCGGTTGCCCACTCTCGACGTCGCCCTTGATCTTCTGAAGAGCACCTTTGGCCATGACCGATTCAGGTCCGGGCAGGCGGACATCGTCTCGGCGCTGCTGGCAGGCGACAGCGTCCTGGCGGTGATGCCAACCGGTTCGGGCAAGTCGATGTGCTACCAGCTTCCGGCGCTGGCGACCGAAAGCCTGACCGTTGTGGTGTCGCCGCTCATCGCTTTGATGCGCGACCAGGTGGCCGCGTTGCGCCTCAACGGCGTGGCGGCCGGCGCGCTCAATTCGGCGACGCCCCGGGCGGACGCCGCAGAGACGCACCGCCAGCTGCGGGAGGGCCGGTTGCGCCTGCTCTACATCTCGCCGGAGCGGCTCATGCGGCCGGAAGTCCTGGAGGGACTCGCCCGCCACGGCCCGGCGCGATTCGCCATCGACGAGGCGCACTGCATCTCCCAGTGGGGCCATGACTTCCGTCCGGACTACCGTCGCCTGGCCGAGTTGCCGGTACACTTCCCCGACGCACGGATCAGCGCCTTCACGGCGACCGCGGACGCCGTGACGCGCAAGGACATCGTCGAACGGCTGTTCGGCGGCCGCGCGAAGGTGTTCGTCGCCGGGTTCGACCGCCCGAACCTGCGGATCGGCATCGCGCCCCGTAGTTCAGGCCCACGGCAGATCGACGGCCTTCTGGACCGGCATTCCGGGCAGTCCGGAATCGTGTATACCTTGTCTCGCAAGGAAGCCGAACGAACGGCGCAACGCCTGTCCTCGGGCGGGCGCACCGCGCTGCCCTACCATGCCGGCATGGATCAGGCGGTCCGCGACCGGCACCAGGACCGCTTCCTTGCCGAGGACGGCGTGATCGTGGTCGCCACCATCGCCTTCGGCATGGGCATCGACAAGCCCGACGTTCGATTCGTCGCCCACGTGAACATCCCGTCGACAGTCGAGGCGTACTACCAGGAGATCGGTCGCGCCGGGCGGGACGGACTGCCAGCCGAAACCCTGATGCTCCACGGCATGGATGACATACGGCTGCGCCGCCTGATGATCGACGACTCCGACCGGCCCGACGAGGCGAAGCGCGTCGAGCATCAGCGGCTGAACGCGCTGCTTGGCCTGTGCGAAACGGCGGGCTGCCGACGTCAGGCCTTGCTTGGCTATTTCGGCGAGGACTGCGCGCCGTGCGGCAACTGTGACCGCTGCCTCGCGCCGGTCGACACGATCGACGGCACGGTGATCGCCCAGAAGGCTTTGTCGGCGGCGCTGCGCACCGGCCAGCGCTTCGGCGCCGAGCACCTGATCGCCGTTCTGCGCGGCGAGGCGACCGAGAAGGTCCGCCAGCACCGCCATGACCGGCTGCCGACCTTCGGCGCAGGCGCCGACATCGCCAAGGCGCTCTGGCGATCCTACCTGCGCCAGTTGGCCGCGACGGACGTGCTGAAGATCGACATCGGCGGCCATGGCGCCCTGAAGCTCGGCAACCGGGCACGCGCGGTGCTGAATGGGGCCGAGAGCGTGGCGCTGCATGGCGAGGCCGCCAGGCCGCCCCGGGGGCGCAGGCAGGCAGCGGCCCCCCCGCCGGGAAACATCGATCCGGCGCTGCTTGCGCGGCTGAAGCAGGTGCGGGTGGAGATCGCCAGTGCGGAGGGCGTGCCGGCCTTCGTTGTGTTCCACGACCGCAGCCTCCAGGACATGGCCGCCCGCAAGCCGCAAAGTCTCGAACGGCTTGCCGATTGCCACGGTGTGGGTGCCGCGAAGCTGGATCGCTATGGCGAGCGGATTCTTGCAGTTCTGAAGGATGCAACAGGCGCATAGCCGTTGGCGGATGCGGCGCATGATGATGTGCAGCAAATGCCGACAGCAGAGCCGGAGCTTGCGGGCGAATTCGATTCCCGGCTGTTCCGGCACCTCAATGCACTGCGGCCGCGGATCGCGCTTGAGGAAAAGTGCCTCCGCATGCCGTGCTCCATAAATTCAGCCTGCAGGAGATGACGGTGAAACGGCCGCAGACGCGCGACTCGCTTCGAATCGAGATTGCAAGAGCGGACGCCGTTTCGCCACTTGCGGTGTTTCCGGACAGGACCTTGATCGAAATGACAGTTCTCCTGCCGCGCACGCTTGATGCCCTGCGGAGTGCCACGGCGTAGGTCCCTGCAAGCTGGAGCGCCACGGCACGCGGTTTCTGGACGAGAATCGCGCCGCCACCAACGCCTGACCGGAGGTCCGACCATTGCATCGGACGAGTCGTTCCACCAGCCCGTCCCATTCGAAGGATCGGGCCCCTCCTGAAAGCGGATTCCAAGATTTGGCCACAACCCATCCTGGGCGACGGCATTCCCCTGGCGACGGGTATCGCTCCGCCATTGGCCCCTTGAATTGCAGAGGATTCCCGCCTGAACCCAGAATGAAGATCCGCCCCACCACACCCTCGACGGATGCATCGCCTATCGCCGGTTTTGCGGCAGGCCGTCCTTGATCGCGTAGTAGTCGCCCTTTTCGGCCACGAAGATGTGCATGGAAAGGCTGGTGCCGGTGGCATCGTCAAAGACACCCATGGCAACTGCCGTCCAGTCATGATGCAGAGGATCCCAGAACAGGGTCGATCCGCATGCAACAC